>JAUIJJ010000188.1 GCA_030431385.1 bacterium
TGAATCGACGTTCATCGCTGCCACGATGAGTTCCTCGGAAAGTCCGCTAAGGGTAACTGCCCGCTGAAGGTTCTCCACCGTCAGCTTCATCATCGCTTCGACTTCGAGGTCCTTACTGTCCGGCAAAACTTCCTCAATGATCTCGACCTGCCCGCGCATATAGGGCTCGGTGTCTGTGATCGATGTCGGCGTGACTCGGCTCATGCCATGGAGCAACAGCTTGAGCGAGCCGTCGGGCATTTTGAGCATGTGAAGCACGGTGCAGAGCGTGCCGACGCGATTCAGGCGCGGGTTCTTCGATTCAGGGTCTCTGCCGTTCTCGGATTGTACCGGGCTGTCTTCGTCCGATTCCTCGTCGACAGCGGGGTGGAAAGCGGCGACGAGCCGGTTGCCTTCCATAGCGTCTTCAATGAGTTGCCGCGAGCTTTCCTCGGCCAGACCGATGCGCGCGAACATCATCGGAAAGACAACGACGCCCTCCAACGGCAGAATCGGCACCTCGGAAGGAAGCTCAAACTGCAATGATTGGGGCATAGGCAACATGCCACCATTTGACACATTATCGTAGTCTTGGGAACTCAAACGAACCGCTACCTCCGGCAGAATACACTTCGATATCTCTCACACTCGTGACTGAGTCAAATCCATGCCAGAATTGAGGTCGCGTCGGAAGGTGTCAAGTGAGGGCGAGTTATTCAGGGTTTGGGAGAGATGTCGCGTCCCAGCTCAAGTAGCTTCGCGATGACTTGATCGCGCTGCGTCGCATCGAAGGGATCGCGGTTGAGCAGGTAGTGAAATCGGATGCCTTCAGTCGCGAGCCACAAAATTGCCGCCTCGGCGTTGAAATCCGATTTTTTTCCACAAATCTGTTGGACCATTTTCTCGAAGTATTCTTCGAACGGCTCCATGAGGCCCGGATTGTTGGCGATGACTGCCAGGAGAGCGACGCCGGTTTCGCGGTCGCAGCAATCGCCGCATAGCGAGTTGATGATCCCCTTGAGGTGGGCTTCCAGCTCCGAGCAATTTTCACTTTGCGCGAGCCGCTTCTGCTCCTCCATGGCCGTGATCTTCGCGTTGATGTGCTCGTGGAGAATAGCTTTGATCAGCTCGTCCTTGCTCTTGAAGTGATAGAGCAGTCCGCCCTTGCTGACGCCAGCTTCTTCAGCGACCGCGTCGAGCGTTAGGTGCGCCGCGCCGACTCTTGCGACGACCTTTTCCGCCGCTTCGATGATCTTGCCGCGCGAGCTACTTCTACCCATTGATTCCAACTCTCCTCGGGATTTTGGACCCTTTCATTTATTGTGGAGGCACGTCGAGTAAATTGTGATCACGCCTCTTGAGGTTTACGATGCTTCAGCCGTGCCTTCTATCGCTTGTGGGTGCTCTTCAGACTCGGCGGTGCCGAGCACGCGACCTAGCAGCGCCGACCCCTTCTCACTGCACCACGTCAGGATCACAAAGAGCATCGGGACGAACAGCATGTCGAGCAGCGTGGCGGCTGTCATGCCACCGACGACTGCGGTGCCGATGGAGCGACGGCCAGTAGCGCCCGCGCCAGATGCGAGGAACAGCGGCATGACGCCCAGGATAAATGCGAGCGACGTCATGACGAAGGGGCGGAGTCGCACGCGTGCTGCCTCGACGGCTGAGTCGACAATCGACATGCCCTTTTGCCGGAGCTCGTTGGCGAATTCGACGATCAGAATCGCGTTCTTTGCCGCGAGGCCGATGAGAGTTAACAGACCAACCTGAAAGTAAATGTCCCTCGGAATTCCGCGCAACTGAATGGCGATGATCGCGCCGAAAGCTCCAGCCGGAACGCCCATCAACACAGCCATCGGCAGCGACCATTTCTCGTAAAGCGCGCAGAGTACGAGGAACACGACGAAGAGTCCCATTCCGATGACGGTCATCGCCTCATCACCGGCCTTGATCTCCTGATAACTCGCACCACTCCAGGTAATCCCAAAACCTTCCGGCAATACTTCCTGAGCGATTCGCTCGACCTCCGCAATCGCCTCGCCGGTGCTGACGCCTGCCACGGGCTCACCTGTGATCTGCACAGATTTGAATCCATTGAAGCGGCTTACGATGCTAGGGCCAGAGCGGAATTCCGTGGAAACCAAATTGGAAAGCGGGACCATGTCGCCCTGATCGTTCCTGACATAGATCTTGCCGATATCGCTCGGTTCGTCGCGATAGGCAGAGTCCGTTCCGAGAAGCACTTGGAAGATCCGGCCCTGCTCGACGAAGTCGTTCACGTACAGCGAGCCCAGGAGTGCTTGCAGCGTTTCGTAAACTTCGTCGACAGCGACCCCGCGGAGTTTCGCGGTCTGCCGATCGAGATCGGCGAACAGCTGTGGTGCCGCCACGTTGAAACTCGTAATGACGCCTTGTAGTTTTGGCGACGCATTCGCAGCCGCGACGAACTTGTCCTGCGCGTCGGCGAGTTCGCGAATGTCGCGCCCTGCGCGGTCTTGGAGTTGTACCTCAAACCCGGCGCGAAGCCCCAGGCCGTTAACGGGTGGCGGGTTGATGGGAATGATGATCGCATCGGGACGCGTTGCGAACTCTGCGCCGACCCTGCCGAGCAGCGCGTCGACGTGCTGGCTCGGGTCCTTCCGCTCATCCCACGGAACCAACGGCGCGAACAGCAGCCCCGCGCTCGTGTTCGCCGAAAACCCTGAAAGAATGTCCGCGCCGACCATGGCAACTGTGTGATCCACCTCTGGCTGGGCGAGCAGGAACTGCTCGACGTCGCTGACGACTTTGCGCGTCTCGTCCAATGCGGTCCCCGGCTGCAACACGATGCCGACGATGAAGAAACCCTGGTCTTCCTGAGGAATGAACCCGCTGGGTGTTTCGTTGAATAGCTTGACCGTAAACCCGATCATGAGAAGGAACATGATGATCGGTACAAAGATAAACCGGATCGAGAGCCGCACCAGTCGGCGGTACATTTCGGTGAACATTTCGAAGCCACGATCAAACCAACGGAATATGAAGAGCTTCTCGCCGTGCCCCTTTCTCAGCATGATCGCTGCAAGCGCCGGGCTGAGGGTCAACGCGACGACTCCGGAGATGAACACGCTGACCGCGATGGTGATTGCGAACTGGCGGTAAAGCTCGCCGGTGAGACCACCAAGAAAAGCGACAGGCACGAACACGGCGGAGAGCACCAGCACGATCGCGATGAGCGGACTCGCGACCTGTTCCATTGCCTTAATCGCAGCTCTTGCTGCACTGAGCTTTTCTTCGGTCATTAGCCGCTCGACATTCTCCACCACGATAATCGCATCGTCCACGACGATACCGATGGCGAGCACCATTCCAAACAAAGTCAGCGTATTGATGGAGAAGCCGAGAGCATACATTCCAGCGGCAGCTCCGATGATCGAGACCGGCACAGCAACCAGCGGAATGAACGTCGCTCGCCACGTGCCGAGGAAAATCAAAACGACTAACGAAACAAGAATCGCTGCCTCGGCGAAGGTGTGGACGACTTCCTCGATTCCGGCCTCGATGAACGGCGTGGTGGTATAGGGAAGTTCGTAAGAGACACCGGCGGGGAAACCCAGAGCGAGTTCGTCGATAGCGTTTTCAAAGTTCGTGGCGGCCTCGAGTGCATTCGAGTTGGGCTGGAGGTACGTCACGATGAGCGCAGTCGGCTCACCGTCCTGCCGACCTTCGAGATCAAATGCCTGCGAGCTGAGTTCCATCTTGGCGACATCGCTGAGGCGAAGAATCGTGCCGTCGTTGTTCGCGCGCAGAATAATCTCGCCGAACTCCTCAGGAGTCCTGAGGCGCCCCGGCGAGACAACCGGGAGAGTGATCATGTTGTTTTCTGCGTTTGGCTCACCACCGATCCTACCCGCCGCGTAGACTGCGTTCTGTTCGCGCATCGCCTGGGAAACATCGCTGATCGTGAGGCTTCGCGATGCGAGAAGGTCAGGATTGAGCCAAGCACGCATGGCGTAGTCTTGCGCGCCGAAGACCTGCGCGTCGCCGATTCCCGGCACACGCTTGACGGTGTCGAGCATGTTGATCTGTGCGTAGTTCGCAAGGAACCGACTGTCGTGATCGGGGTTAGTCGACCGGAGGCTCGCGACCATGAGAATACTGTCCGAGGCTTTGGCTACGGTGATGCCCTGCCGGGCGACTTCTTCGGGGAGCCTGGCTTCCGCGCGATTGACTCGGTTCTGCACTTCAACGGCAGCGATGTCCAAGTCCGTACCGACTTCGAAAGTCGTCGTGATGGAGAGGCTTCCATCGTTGCCTGAGTAGCTTTGAAAGTAGATCAGCCCCTCGGCGCCGCTGAGCTCCTGTTCAATTGGAGCAGCAACGGACTGGGCCACGGTTTCGGCATCGGCTCCGGGGTAGCGCGCAGAGACGGTGACCGTCGGCGGCGTGATCTCGGGGAACTGTTCGATCGGAAGGTTCGACAGTGCCACCAATCCGACTGAGAAGATCAGAATCGAGAGAACCGTCGAGAAAATGGGGCGGTCGATAAAGTACTTGGAAAACATTGCGATAAATCCCTTGGATTAGAGAGAGAGCTTACTGGGTCTGTGTGTACGGCGATGGATTGACCGGGGAGCCGGGGCGCGACTTCATAAGCCCCTCGACCATCACCCGTTCGCCAGCGGCGAGGCCGGAAGCGACAACCCAATCGTCGCCGCGCCACTTGCCCGCATTCACGGGGCGGAACTGCAAAACGTCGTTCTCATCAATGACAAAGACCGCAGGGCCCGCAGGCGACTGGATGATCGATTTCTTGGGAACGGTTACGACGTCTTTTCGAATGCCGTGATCCTCGATGAGTTTCACGAACTGGTTCGGCCGCAGCACACCGCCTTCGTTGGCAAACTCGATTCGAATTCTCATCATCCCCGTCGAGGGCTCGTAATTTGGCGACTGGTAGTTCAGCTTGCCGAGCTCGTCGAAAGTCTCGCCATTACTCAAAATCAGCGAGTACTCGACCTCGTGACCAGGCTGATCGTCGCCGCTTTGATGTAACTCCAAATGGTCAGCTTCGCTCACACCGTACGTGACATAGATCGGAGAGATTCGTGTGATCGTCGTGAGGAGGCTGTTGCTGTTGTCATCGACGAGGTCGCCGTCATCGCGGACGGCTTTGCCGACAATTCCCGAGACGGGAGCGACGATTTCTGTGAACCCCAGATCGAGCTTCGCTTCCTGAAGAGACGCCTCCGCCTTGGCGACAGCGGCCTGCGCGCGGTCGAGCTCGATCTCCGCTTCGTCGAGTTGTTCCTGAGCAATAGCTCCTGTATCGCTGAGGTCCTTCGTACGCTTCAGCTCGCGCTTGGCCAGTTCCATGCGCCCGCGAGCGTCCGCAAGCTCCGCTTCCTGAACCAACACTTCCGATTGGAAGGTGTCCTTCTCGATTCGATAGAGAAGGTCACCGGCCTCGACCTGCTGACCTTCTACGAAAAGGCGTTCGGCGAGGTACCCTCGCACACGAGCGTGGACTTCCGCTTGGCGAGAGGCTTCGACAACTCCGAGGCGATCGTAGCGGCGGGGTAGGTCCGAGGTCGCGACCTCGATGTAGGTTACTCCCGGCGCGGGAGGCGGGGGAGCAGGCTGTGCGGCGGCTTCCGCCTCGGACGCATCCGCGGCGTTGTGTTGGGTGTAGTAGAACGCACCGGCGGCGATCACCGCCGCGCCGATGAGGACTGTGAGAATGATCTTGATTCGTTGCATGAAAGGGCTCCTGATGAGGAAACATACCAACCGGTCAATAAATACCGTCTGGATGGTACAGTTTGACCGCCCCGCGTCAAGGCTCTTGAGTCGCTTTCCGGCTCAGGTCGCCGCGAAAACTGATAAAATACTTTTGAGGAGTTTATTGGAACGCTTGAGGTGGGCCTAGCTAACGGCTGTGGTCACAACGGTTTGAGGCGAGCGCACGATCTCGAAGGCGATCTGCCCCTTGCCGTTGCGTTTCGCCTGGTACATGAGGTCGTCTGCCTTGCGGATCAGTTCCGATACTTCAAGTCCCGGGCGCTCCAGCCACACAATCCCGACGGACGCCCCAAGTTTTGCATTCGGGAAGTCCCTGCCGCATGCGGTGATGGAATCTACGAATCGCTTTCCCACTTCCTCGACATCGGCGACGCTGATCTCCCACAATAAGACGACGAATTCATCGCCCCCGACTCGTGCGGGAAAGTCCGAGGCGCGGATGTTGTCGCGGATGGATTCCGACACACGCCGCAGCAACGAATCGCCGGCGACGTGGCCGTAGTGGTCGTTGATCGATTTAAAGTTGTCCAGGTCGATACAGGCGACGCAGATCGATTTTCCGGTACGGCGGCAGCGGGCGATTTCTCGCTCGAGGGCTTCTTCGAGGGAACGCGCGTTTGGCAGATTCGTGATCGAATCGGTCCTGGCCAGCGCGGCCTCGGCGCGCATCAGGTTGCGGAGCTCTTTGTTCGTTCGCTTGAGCTCAAGCCTGTCGCGGCGAAGCGTGTGTGTCATGATCGCCGCCGCAAAGAAGAGCAAAAACCGCGAGGCGGAGTTCCAGACGAGCGGGAAGAGGCTCACATAGTTGCGCGTTGAGATGTCGGCGACGAGCCACAGGAGCGCGGCGACGAGCGCAACGTAGAGCGCGTCGCGTCGGCTACCGTGCCACGAGCAGAAAATCACCGGTACCAGATAGAACAATGACGGGGCGACTTCCGGTCCCGTCAGGACGTCGAACAAACAGATCATGAAGATCGCCAAGGCGGCGATCGGTAGGTTGAGGTGTCTTTCTTTGAGCGTCTTTGCCAATGGATGGCCCCGGCGTTGGGGTGACCTTGCTGATGACGACCCGATTTCCTATCGAGTTGGTCCAAACGACTTCAAGAAGTTCTGGCGATGGTAATCGCATTGACCTTCCCGGCTCCCGCGCGCAGACCGGTCGCCAATGACTGATCAGAACACGCCTCCCGAGCTAAATGACCTCCGCTCCCAAATCGATGGGATCGATACCCGGCTGGTCGAATTGCTGGCAGAACGCCAGCAGGCCGTCGCGCGCGTCGCGGAACTGAAGAAGGAACACGGGCTCCCGCTCTATCATCCTGCGCGCGAAGAGGACCTGCTTTCCCGACGCAGGAAGCAGGCCGAAGCAGCGGGTCTTCCGCCCGACTGGGTGGAGGAGTTCTTCCGCCAACTCATTCGCCGCTCCCGTGTCTCCCAGTCCGGGGACCTTGTCGGCCATGCGGTTCGCCCCGGTGCCGTGATCCTGCTCGTAGGCGGTGGCGGTGCGATGGGGCGTTGGTTCGAGTCGCGCCTTGGCGCCGCCGGTTATGAAGTTCGAGTTCTCGAGAAGGACGATTGGGCAGATGTCGACGAGATGTGCGCTGGCGTCGAGCTGGCGATACTCGCCGTCCCCATCGAGAAAACCGAGGCCGTGGCGCATTGCATCGGGCCGCACCTTCCGGAAACTTGCATCCTCGCCGACATCACCTCGATCAAGGCCCGCCCCGTCGAGGCCATGCTCGCCGCGCACAAGGGGCCGGTCGTTGGCATCCACCCGATGTACGGGCCGACGACCTCCAGCATGGACAAGCAGATCGTGGTCGTCACTCCCGGTCGCGGCGACGAATCATGGCAATGGGTCGTCCAACAATTCGCCGCGTGGGG
>JAUIJJ010000189.1 GCA_030431385.1 bacterium
CCCACGCCAGTGTCGTTCTTTATCGCAAGTCGATGCTCGATACCGTCGACTCGTTCTACGCGAAGTCTTCGGTCAGTGCGGATAGCGTCCAAGCAGCCAACAGCGGCGGAAACGTGAACCTGCTCAATATTCAGACAAGCGGGGTGAACGCTCCGAACGGTCCCGTGTTTCACTACCTCTGGACGCCGTAATGGCTCCGGCTATTCGATAGTAATTGGTACGCCGAAGGGGAAGCCGCCGTGTTCCTCGATGAGTCTATCGAGCTGTTCACGGCGGCCATCCATCGGATCCTCTCCCGGTTCCTCGAAGATCATCCACTGCGTCCCGGAATCTGTTCGTGTCGCGCTGACGAAGAAGTTCCAGTAATTGCTGTTTGGGTAGACCAACTGGCTGGCGATCGGGTCCTGCCAGATCCGCCTGAACGCCAATGCCGTCGCTTCCTCATCCCCTGAAGTCATCGCCATCTTGAGCTGCTGAAACAATGCCTCTTCATAGTAAGGCGTGTCGCGGTACTCGCTGCGAACGCGGTCGAGGAGCAGGTTCCCTTTATCGATATCCCCATCGAAATACGAATCGAGCGCGAGCACGAAGAGCGCCTGAGGAACGAGACGCGCACTGGGTGCTTCGTCGACGACCCGTTGTAGCAAGCGGCGATGCTTCTCCTTGAGAGTGCTTGACGGCTCGCCGCGCCGATCGAGGAGTGCGCGCGTGTGGATTGGCTCGAAAACTTCGTAGTCGGTGCTGAGAATGTTGAATGCCTTGAGGTCGTCCCCGCTCGGTTGCGCAACATTCAGCGTGAACGTTCCCATATCCATCTGCACCGCTTCGGCGTTCTTCTTATTGCAGCTAAGAAACACCCGAATGCGGTAGTCGCCGGGCATGTCGAAGGCAGCGCCGCTGATCGACTCGCGATCCATCGCAAGACGGAAATCATAGCGGAAGTACTCCACCTCATCCATTTGAAGAACTGCCGTCGGAACGGTGTCGCCGGAACCGGCGCCCTCGTACTCGTAGGGCTGCCCAACGGGCGGGATGATCACGAACTTGATGTCGGTCCCGATCGTCAGGCGGGCGATGAACTCGGTGCCGGTGCCCTGTTCGAGAGCCTTGAGCAGAAGGCGAAACTCGACGGGTTCGCCGCTGACGATCTCCGTGTTGAGGAGAAGAAACTGGCGTTCGACGTTGGCGCATTCATTGGTCGCGCCAGCCTGAGGATTCGTGTAGTGGCTGTCGGGCGAGGGGAGAATGCCAGTCCGCGGGGCCGCCGGAGGGAGAAGCGGTGCCGCCGCGAGCGGGGCAGCACTCGTAATCGAGGCGACAAGAATCGCCGCAGCACCCAAGGAGTTTACCAACTTTCGTATCATCACAACTACCTTCCGGAACTAATTACGTGGAGGGGAAAATGACGAAGAAACGGGCCGGGTCAACCACTTGGATCGACTCGGCCCGGAATCTCGCGGAAAAGCCGCGTTCCCTGAGGAAAAAGGACTGCTCCCCGTGCAGCGCGGTTTGGCCTAGATGAGGATCGCCGCCACGCATGCCGTCGCGTTTGCGGCGAAGGTACCAGCAAACATCGCGCGGAGCGCCAAGCGGGACAAATCCTTGCGACGTTCGGGCGCCATGACCGCAAGGCCGCCGATCTGAATTCCGATCGAACCGAAGTTCGCAAAGCCCGCCAGCGCGTAGGAAGCAATAATCTTCGAGCGGACGGAAAGCTCTGCCATCTTACTTAGGTCGCTGTAGGCAACGAACTCGTTCGCGACCATCTTGATCCCCATCAGCTGACCGACCATCTGCGCTTCCGCCCAATCAGTGACGCCCATCAACCAAGCCATCGGCGCGAACACCCAGCCGATCATGGTCCTCAGATTCAGCCACTCAGGGTTGGCCACTGCTTCGTGGGCTTCGCCACTGGACAGCCTGCCGAACTCATTATAGATCGAGACCGGGGTGGCGAGCAGCAGGTCGACCAGCGCGATGATGGCGATGAACGCGATCAGCATCCCTCCAACATTGATTGCCAGACGCACGCCCTCGCTGGTTCCTGTGGCGGCAGCGTCGAGGACGTTTGCACAGTCGGTTTCGACTTTGATCTCCAAAGATTCAAGCGTTTCCGGCGTTTCGGTTTCAGGCACCATGAGCTTACCGAACAACAGCGCTGCGGGCGCCGACATGACCGAAGCTGCCAAAAGGTGGCCGGCGATGTTTTGAATCTGCTCGCCCAGCATCCCCACGTACGCCGCGAGCACGCCGCCAGCGACAGTCGCGAATCCGCCGGTCATCACCGTCATCAGCTCACTATTGGTCATCTTGCCGATGTAGGGGCGCACGACCAGGGGGGCTTCCGTCTGGCCGACGAAGATGTTCGCCGATGCACTCAGAGTCTCCGCGCCGCTTGTGCGCATTGTCCGCTGCATCACCCATGCGATCAAAGTCACGACCTTCTGTAGGATGCCGAGGTGGTAAAGAATCGAGGTCAGCGCGCTGAAGAAAATAATCGTCGTGAGCACATTAAACGCGAATACGAATCCGCCGTAGTTATCATCCGTGGAGGGCATATCGGCCCCTGACTTCGCTGCTTCTCCGCTCAGATGTACATAATCCACCGTTGCAAAGTTGCTGCCTGTTCCGTATGGCTTCGCCAGTGAGCCGAAGACGAAATCAGCTCCGGCGTAGGTCGCGTTGACCACCGCGACGAAGGCATCATTGAGAACCTGAAAGAGCCACTTACCGGGGGGCGTCCAGAGAATGAGCATCCCGAACACGAGCTGAAGTCCCAGACCCCAGACCAGCAGATCCCACCGCTTCAGCGCCGCTTTGCGGTTCGTGCTGAACAGGAGGCAAAGGCCCACAAGTACGGCAATGCCAAGTATCGGGACGAGGCGGGAGAGGAGACTTACTTCATCAACGACGATTGCTTCAGTTGGCACAGGGGCGTTCCTCCGGATTTCTTTACGACTTCAATATGAACCCGCCTTTGGAGCAATTTCCCTCCTCCAGCGCAAGCACTAATCCCCTTCGCGCGATTTGGAGTGATTGCAGATTGCCATGGCGAATAGCCGCCGATACGTTCCCAGCCATCTATCTAACTCGAGGAAACAGCCACCATGCCGAAGGTACTGAGCGCCGACGCGACACCCAACGAAAACGCCATGAAGTTCACCATCGAGGGGAAGGCAATCGAGAGCGGGTCCGCCACCTACAAGGCAGACACGGCTTCCGAAAACCCCGTTGCCGCGTCTGTTTTCAAGGTCTCCGGCGTCGTCGCGGTGTTTCTCCTCAACGACTTTATCACAGTCACCAAGGCACCTGAGGAGTCGTGGTCCAACCTGCGCGACGCGGTGGTGCAGGCCATCGAGCAGGCCTAAATCAGCGGGAAAGTACCAGTGACCCCTCGGGGCTTCCCTGAGGTTCTCGCCTCGATTCCCTGAATCTTCAGCTCTTAACGGTAACGACGTTGTCAGTTCACCGACTTCGCGCCACCTTCAATCCGGATCACGGGTGAGAAGTGGCGACCGTGACCGACCGGCCGGGGCTGGCTGGTTTGAGAAGAGAGCAAAGGATGCCGGGGTTATGAATGATACGATGCGCGACCACGGTCGCGAAATGGCGGCGGTGAACACCTGCGTCGAGCGAATAATAGGGCTTGTAAAGCTCGCCATTCCTGATGCCACCGTGGAAATCACAAACATGGAACCGGATAGCGATCGGATCGACCTGCTGGCGCGGCTTATGGGGAAGCCGCTCAGCCAGAGTTTCGTCCTTCGCGAAGAGTGCCTCAAGGCGTGGGCCGAGGATCCCGGCAGATGTCGGCCCATCGACAGTGTGGCGATTTCCTGGATATCTGTTCTGAAGATCAAACGGGCAGACACCAGAAGCTGGCGTCGCGTGAGCAGCAAGCTCGAAAACCCGAAGCTGCCTCACGCCTCGACCTAGCGGTAGCGTAACCCCGCGCGGACGATCTGCTCGGTAGAGGCGTCTTCACCGACTTCCTTGACCGCTTCGGCGATGGCGCGCTCGGCCACGGCGAGCTTACAGCCAAGCACAACCAACGCCTCAACAGCGTCGCGGATGGCCTGACCCTCGGGAAGCTCCACGCTTCCCTCTACGGGGACAGATGTGCCGCCCTGCGTGTACGGCGACATCTTCTCGCGCAACTCGACCACCAATCGTTCAGCGGTCTTCTTCCCGATGCCCTTAATCTTGGACAAATAGGTCAAGTCGTTCGCGACGATGGCGCGGGCAAACGAGGCTATCTCGATCTGCGAGAGGATCATCAGCCCCTTGCGCGGGCCGATTCCGTTAATGGAAGTAAAGATGTCGAAACACTCGCGCTCGACTTTGGACCCGAACCCGAAAAGCTGAAACGTGCCGTCATTGACGCTCAGGCTCATCCGCGTGAACAGCTCCGCAGCTTTGCCGAGCTTGGGGAGGGACTCGTAGGTCGAGGTCGGGATCTCGCAACGAAACCTTAGCCCGTTGACATCGACAATTGCGTAGTCGTTGTCCTTTTCGAAGAGTTGTCCACTGAGTGAATCAAGCATCGGCGGCCTCGTTGGCGGAGCGGCGTTCTATCATCTGGCCGGAGATGAAAACTCCGAGGCAAACCAGCAGTGCCACGCCTTCTATGTACCCGACGCGCGGGTTCCCTTCGAGCAGTACTCGAAGCATGATCCAACCCCAGCCGGCGAGCCCGGCCACCATCAATCCGATTCCCATTATTTGCCGCTACTTTGCTTTTTGAGTCTGTTGAGTTTTCCCGCCAATGCTGTTCGTTTCATCATCCCCAGATGATCGACGAAAAGGACGCCATCGAGGTGGTCGAGTTCATGTTGAAAGACGCGCGCCATCAGCTCGTCGAGCCACTCTTCCTTTAGTTCCCACTCCAACGTGCGGTAGCGAACCTTCACGCGAATCGGTCGCCAGACATCGGCTTCGACGTCAGGAATTGAGAGACAGCCCTCGTTGTATTCCTCGTCTTCGGCGGAGGTCTCGATGATCTCCGGATTGATGCAGGTGACGAGGCGCCGTTTCTCCGGATTTCGGACGCGCCTGCGTTTCGAGTCGCCGTCAGTTTGTTCTGTATCGACGACGAAAACGCGGCGCAGGTCGCCGACTTGCGGTGCAGCAAGGCCGATCCCGCGTGCGTCGTACATTGTCTCCGCCATGTCAGCAATGAACGCGCGAAACGCGTCGTCGATGTCTTCCTGTTTCATTTCCTGCGCCTTCTCGCGCAGTACCGGCTCGCCGTAAATTTTGATAGGTAACAATGCCATGATCTTTCTCTGAGAACGCCTCCGTCGTATGAGCGGGAAATAGTGCGAATCGCGGCGCGGCGACTCAAGCCGTCATTTACTGATGCCGTAGCTTTTGAGCTTCCGCCAAAGAGTCGACGGGTTGATCCCGAGCACATCCGCTGCCTGTTTCTGGTTGTACGCGCAGTCCTCTAGCACGGCTAGAATATGTGACTTTTCCAGTTCCGCGAGGGGTAGGTCCAGCGGGTAGGAGACCTTGCGTTCGCTAACCTGAATCTTCTTGATGCGGCTCTCCGAGGCTCGGTCGCGGCGCAGTCGGGCGAGCTCTTCGAGATACAGATTCGACTGACTTCCCATCACCACGGCGCGTTCGATCAGGTTCTCCAACTCGCGAACGTTTCCGGGCCAATCGTATTCCTCCAGCACCATCAGATCCTCTCGAGAGAACGAGAGGCGCTTGACCTGCTGCTCGCGGCCGTACTTGCGGATGAAGTGCCCGACGAGCAGCGGCACGTCCTCGCGTCGCTCGCGCAGCGGCGGAACGTGAATCGGGATGATATTGATGGCATAAAACAGGTCCTCGCGGAACTCGCCCTCGCGCATTAACTCAGCCAGATCGCGATTCGTCGCCGCGATGATTCGCACGGCGAATGGGACAGCAGTGGATGCACCGATGGGGAAGTACTCGCCCTCTTGAATCGCGCGCAGTAGACGGCCCTGAAGCAACGGGCTGAGAGCCGTGATTTCGTCGAGGAAAACCGTGCCTCCGGAGCACTGGTCCAGTCGGCCAATCTTCGGTGCGCGTGCACCGGTGAAGGCTCCCTTCGTGTGCCCGAACAGCTCACTTTCCAACAACATCTCGGTCAGCGACGTACAATTGACCACTGCGAACGGCGCGTCGCGACGGGCGGAGTTGAGGTTGATCACGCGCGCTAGCAGCTCCTTCCCGGAACCGCTTTCGCCGGTAATCAGAATCGGCGCTTCGCTGGCCGAGGCGATGCGCGCATGGCGCATCACGCGGAGCATCTCGTTACTTCGCCCGACGACCTTGATTGCGGTACCGTCCTCGCCTTCCTCTCCGCCGGAGAGATCAAAAATTGGCAGCGCGCCCTCGTGGACGTCCATGAATCGAATCGCGCGGGGCAGCTTCTCGCTTCGCTCAAAGATGCCCTCACGCTCGTAGATGAAGTTCAGGTTGTGAATCGCGGCGGGGTTGGCGGGGGAGTCGCGCAGCACCCACGTGAGGTGGCTGATCGCCTCGTCCATCTCGCCGTTTTCATAGCACGCGATTCCGAGGTTGTTGTGCGCGTTGAACTTGTCCTCTTCCAGAGGCGATAACTCCAGGACGATGTTCAGATTGCGTTTTGCTTCGACGTATTCCTTGCGAAGGATCAGCAACTCGCCGAGGCGTTGATGCGCCGTGACGTTCTCCGGAACCAGATTGACCGCCTTGCGGAAGTGCTCGACGCCGCGATCGATGTTTCCTGTGTCGCGGAAATAGTGGCCGAGGTGCAGCGCGACATCGCATCGGAAGTCGAGCGAAGACGGAAAAAGCAGGCCAAGATAAAAGCGCCCCTTCGTTACTTCCGGCGGATTCTCGAGAAGTTCCTGAAGAAACGGGACCGCGGACTCGCCCTCGCCGGCGCGGAGTCGGATCAGCGCGCGATTGTAACGCAGATCGGGCGGTTCATGGTTAAGCGTGGCGGCGCGATTGTAGTGTTCGAGCGCCTTGTCCGGCTCGCCGCTGTGCATCCACGAGTGCCCAAGCGCCACCTGCACGCGCCCTTCGTCGGGTTTGGCGACCATCGCTGCCTGAAATTTCTGCCGAGCCAGTTCATAGTCCTGAGCACAAAACGCCCGTACGCCGTCGCTCCACGCGTGACCAGACTCATCGCTGCCACCAGCGCTCAGCGACTTCTCCCAAGCGGACTCAGGCTTCTCGGTCAACGTACGATTCTCCTCAAGGTGAACGGCGAGAGCATAGGCTCCCGGCACGATGCCTTCAATGGATAAGGCGCCGTCACAACAGTATCCATCCAGCCACTACCATCGCGAACCCGGCGAGCAGCGGCACCTGAAAGTTGTCGTCGATCAAGCCGGCAAAAGCCTCGCCAATTGTGGCGAACACCGCGCCGACGAGACCTACTCGATAGTCCAAACCCGGTGTGCAAAATGCGATGATTACCGCGACGGCGAGGAACGCTGCCGAGCCTTCGATGCTCTTCTTCTTGCTGCCAAATCGGAAGGAGCCATATCGCCTTCCGACCAGCGCGGCGACCGTGTCGCACAGAATCAGCATCGAAAAAGCGGCGATGG
>JAUIJJ010000190.1 GCA_030431385.1 bacterium
GGCGAGGGTCGTTGTGATTCAAGCGACAGCCTCCGCAGCGATTGCGTCCTGTCCTTCGCTGGCGGGACTCGACTTGTCAGCTAGCATCCCGAGCGCTCCAGCAACGGTCATCCAAAAGACCCCCGCTCGCCCGGGTGTGTGGAGCGGAAAGCTCGTGAGCATGACCGCGCAAAACGTCATCAAAGTCACCAGCACCGCTAAAGCCGTCACTCCGCGCCATCGATCCCACGCCGCCTGCGCGATGAGGCCGCGCGCAATGGCGAGCATCGCTCCGAGGAACAGCAGCAGCGCCGGAATTCCGCGCTCCGCCGCAAACTGCATGTAGTCGTTATGGCTATGGCTCGCGATCGCATTGCCCGCGCGAAGTCGAACCAATGACATCAGCCCGCTCTCGTCTTCCTCGGCGAGGTCCGCCAGGGAGAGAGTGTAGTTGTGGCCGTAGAGCCCCGGCCCGACGCCGAGAACTGGATTCTCCAGCGACATCTCTCCCGCGAGCATGTACATCACGAGACGCTCGCGCAGCGACTGATCATCGCCCGATGCGAGCGACGCGAACCGCTGCCCGACGCGCAGCCCGAAGGGGTTCCACGGTCCCGGAACGCTGAAGGCAACGAGCAGCACGATCATCGCAGCTGGTATTCCGAGGAGGATCGTCCTGTTGAACTGAGGGCTCTCCCGAAACGCGGTCCTCGTCCTTCCATTCAGGAAAGAACCCGACGCCAAGACTCCAAATCCGACAAGGAAGATCACCCCACCGAGCGTGATCCCGAAGAGCAAACCGCCGACAAGGAGAAGCGCGAAGAGCACCGCCATCCAGCGCGCTCTGATCCCGAGCACCATGGAGAGCCTGAGCATCGCGGCGAGTCCCAGAGCGATCCACGGCTGACGCGACCCGCTAAGTACCAGCTCTAGTAGCAGCAAGCCGATCACTACTAATCCGGCGATGCGCACTGCTAGTTTTTGGCGAAGTAGCGGCGTCCAATCCAGCAGAACGACAGCGCACAGCGCGGCAATCGGCGCCATCAGGCTTCCCGCGTACTCGGGATTGGTGAGAGTGCTCATCGAAGCGGCGCGGCTCATGCCGCCTTGCACCATGCCATGAATCAACGCTCGCAACTCGGGATTCTCGGATGCCGTTCGAGGGTCCATTCCGTAAACGAAGGTATTGAATCCTCTGAATCCAAGCCCACCGATGACACCAAAAAACGCGACGAATACTCCGCCAGCAACAATCGCGAGAAGCAGCCACCGCACCCGCTCCCATTTGTACAGAAACATGGGCGCAGTCAGGGCGGCACCGCAGGCGAGAAAGTGACTCAATGAACTTTGAAAACTATAGACAGGAGACGGGCTGAACGCTGTCGACAGCAGACCCCACAGAAGGAAACCACCCAACAGCGAAACCGGCAACAGCGCCGGGCCGATGTACCGTTTGGCGGCGGAACCCAAAACCATGATCGCGCCCAATACCAGCACCAGTGCCGACAGCATCTGAAGGGCGAGATCCTTTACCGCGATGAGTTCTGAGCGGTAGGTTTGGAAACCGCCCTCTTGATTGGCCGGGAGAAACAGCACCGGTAAAAGAAAGGCGATCAAGACCAGAATCCAAAACCCGACGACCTCTACGGCGGCCAACGGTCCTTTGGAAGTTTCCGTTTCTGAATGCGGCGCGTTGCGTGCCAAATTTTCGATTCCCGGGAATGTTGTTAATGGTGCTGACAGGTGACGGTCCGCATCGGGGCGAAGGGGCGTAAGGGAAAACCGTCCTTGGCGATCTTTACATATCGCCGCGTTCGATCACTAATCGCCAAATCTCGCCCTCACGGTTTTCCTTCACGTGAACGGTGTGCCCCTCATCGGCGCAGGATCGCGAGACGTTGTCGAGCGGCTCGCCCTGCCGGACCAGTACCTCAAGAAACTCGCCCAACTCCATCTCTTCCAGCTCCAGCTTCGTCTTCACGAAAGTCATGGGGCAGATATCGAGCGTGATGTCCAATGTGCGGTTGATCGGGTGGTCTGTGCCGGGCACGGGCATTCCTTTTCGGTGGCGCTACGGCCATCCTCGCCCCATGGTCGCTCACTGCAACCGGATTCGGACGTGGATCATGAAACTGCAAATGCCCAAGGGCAGGCGAAAAAGTGATTTGCTCATCCAGCGGGGGAGCACCTGCTGGTTTGGCGGAAGCTTCGGGTCGAGCAGGACCAAGTGGCGATACCTCACCGAAAACCTCACCTTCGCGATATTCTTCATTGGCATCATCGGAGTCTCACTTGGAGCGCCGCTTACCATGCCGGTCAGGGCGCTCTTCGCGCTGGGGGCGGTCGTGTTGATTCCCATCGCTATCGGGCTGAGAAAGAAAAACGTCTTCGGAGGCCGCGACTCCATCGCCATTGATTCCGCCACGGAAATCGTACGCCTCCCCACCCACTCCGACGTTGGAGGCGAATACGAGATGGGCGAGCTAACCCTCTGGGTGCATCCCCTTTCGATGTCGTTTCCTGATTGTGGGGAGGTCGATCCGAGCGAATTGCAAAGTCGCGAGTGGTGGGTTTCATTGACGGGGCACTCAAACAACTCTCGATTCGTCATTCCCCTCTACGGCCCCGGATTCCGTCCGGAAATGCAGCAGGCAGCTCGCCAAATCGAAAGCCTGGGCGAGTGGCGCGGCGTTCAATTCGAGGGGCCCTGACTCCCGCCGTGGCGCTCTCACACCTCCTTCTCTTCGGCAGCTACTACCTTTGCCTTTCTCTGCTCTCCTGGCTCGGGCTTCATCGGGCTTGGCTCCAATTGGCCGCGCGCCATACCGCGAGGCCGCCACACGCCTCGCCGCCGAAGCATTGGCCGCCCGTGCTCGTGCAGCTGCCAATCTACAACGAGCCATCGGTCGCAGCGCGAGTCCTCCACCATGCGGCCGCGATGCGAAACGTCACTCGGATTCAGGTGCTGGACGACTCCACAGATGAGACGACTGCGCTTCTGGAAGAAGCGATCACCCGTCTTCGCGATTCGTACCCGCAATTGGCCATCGACCACATCCGGCGCGGCAGCCGCGCTGGGTTCAAGGCGGGCGCACTCGCCCACGGACTGAAGCTCAGCGACGAGCCATTCGTCGTGATCTTCGACGCCGACTTTTGCCCGCCCCCCGACTTCGTCGAACGCACGCTCCCGCCGCTCATCGGCGCGCCACCGAAGACCGGGTTCGTTCAAGTGCGGTGGGGGCACTTGAACCGGGAACGCTCGCTACTCACCCGCGCGCAGGCAACGCTACTCGACGGACACTTTCGCCGCGAGCATCGTGTGCGATCCGCTCGCGGCCTAATGTTCAATTTCAACGGCACGGCGGGAATCTGGCGCAGGGAGGCGATCGAATCCGCCGGCGGCTGGCAACACGACACACTCACCGAGGATCTGGACATCAGCTGGCGCGCTTATCTCGCGGGCTGGCGGTTTCTCTATCTCGACGTGTTTTCAGCACCGGCCGAACTGCCCGAGACATGGGCGTCGCTGCGCGGGCAGCAATCGCGCTGGACTCGTGGCTCGATCCAATGCCTGCGCAAGCTGTCGCGCCGGGTGCTCACGGCACCGCTTCCGCTCCCCGTTCGACTGGAAGCCATGGTGCCGCTCGTCGCAAACCTGGCGTGGCCGCTCGTCTTCCTGCTCATGGTCTTCAGCTTTCCTGTTTTCGTCGCTAGGCAGGAACTCGGATTGCAGGAGCTGGTGCTGCTCGACCTCGCGCTTCTGCTCCCATGCACGCTGTCATTTTTCACCTTTTACTTCGGAGTCTGCAGAGAATCCGGCGCAGGCATCCCGCGCGCGCTTGCCGACGCCATTCTATCGCTTCTTTTGGGAGTGGGCCTCTCCGTGAATAACAGCCGGGCCGCGCTGCTCGGAATGTTCGGAGTGAGCGGAACTTTCGTGCGTACTCCGAAAAGAGGCGACGCCAACCGTCCCCCTTCGCGCAGCAAGTTCGACATCTTGCCGCTGCTCGAATTGGTACTGGTAGCGTACCTCTGCGTGCTGCTCTACCTCGCCCTCTTGTGGAAGGTTCACCTGGGTCTGCCCTTCATCCTCTTCTTCGCCATCGGGCTTGGCGTTTCCAGTCTGCGCACGTTCAGGCGCTAAGCCGATCGATCTGCGGTCACACCCTGTTGCGCGCTTTCCTCCATAATCCTGTCGACCCGCCTTTTCCGGTGGCGTGATATGGTAGCTGAAGACTGGCAGAGCGATTGGCAAAGGAGCGGCGGCGTGGCTGACAATGAGCTGCAATTGATAGAACTGGCGCAGCAACAGCGCTTGATTTCTCGCAAACAGGCGGAACTCGTACGATCCGAGTTGGAGATGTTCCCCGGCGAGCGAGCCGGGCACCTGATGGTCCGGAAGAGCTTCATCACTGAAGAACAGCTTCGTGAGTTGCGCGGAGAGCCTGCCGACCAAGCTCCCGTGACCGAACCGGCCAGCGCCAATCAGCCCGACCCTCACGTCAGCGCGGCGCTGGACAATGTCGACGAGATGGACACCGTCAAGACGCGCCGACCGAAGCAGTCCGAGATTCAGCAAGATGCCGAACAGCAGCCGCTTCAGCCCAAGACTCTGCCGCTGCGGCCACCCGGCGGCCAGTCCTCCGACGCGGTTCGCCAGTCTGGCGAGTTCTACGGGCAGGTGATGCGCGGAGGCGCGATGCCCGACGACTCCACAGGTCAAGCTCCGGCCCCAGCAGCCAGCCCGCCTCAGCCCGCTGCGGCACCACCACCGTCCACCTCTCAAAAGATTCAGAACCTAGAAAACCTCCTCCGCCTCGCGCGCCACTGGGGGTGTTCAGACCTTCACATCACCGTCGGCAGGCCCCCGGTCATTCGCCTCAACGGCCAGATTCGCTACATGGAAATGGACGTCGTGACAGAGGCACTGGCCGAGCAGTTGGTTCTCGGCAACCTGTCGAGTGAAGACCTCATGATCGCGAAGGAAAAGCAGCAACTGGACTACTCGTGGGAGATACCCGGAGCTGGCCGCCATCGCTGCAACGTCTTCAAGACGCGACTCGGCTGGGACGGCGCCTACCGTATCATTTCCAATGCGGTGCCTACCATCGAACAGTTGGGGCTTCCACAATCGATCAAACAGCTCTCAGAATTCGCTCAAGGGCTTGTCATGGTCACAGGTCCGTCGGGCAGCGGTAAGACAACGACGGTCGCCGCGATGCTCGACCTTGTGAACTCCACGCGCCGCGAGCACATCATCACCGTTGAGGACCCCGTCGAGTACATCATCCCCGGCAAGATGTGTCAGATCACCCAGCGAGAGGTCGGCCGCGATACGCAGAGCTTCGCGAAAGCATTGCGGGCGTCGTTGCGAGAAGACCCTGACATTATCTTCGTCGGTGAGATGCGCGACGAAGAAACAACTTCCATCGCGATCTCCGCATCGGAAACCGGGCACTTGGTTTTTGGAACCATGCACACAAGCAGCGCGGCGCGCACCGTAGCCCGCATCGTCGATGTCTTTCCCCTCAACCAACAGTCGCAGATCATGACCATGGTGGCGGAGTCGTTGCGCGGCGTCATTGCGCAGATGCTAGTGCCGAGGCGCGACGGGCAGGGCCGCGCCCTCGCCCTCGAAGTGATGGTCAACACGTCCGGCATCGCATCGCAGATTAAAGACGGGAAGTCCCATCTCGTCTCGTCCGCTATTCAGTCAGGAAAGCGACAAGGTATGATGCTCATGGACGACTCGCTGATGGCACTCTACCAACAGCAACTCATCAGCGGTCACGACGCTTGGCTTCGTGCCAGTAACAAGAAACAGTTCGAAGCTATCAAGGAGACCTGAGGATGCCCGCAATCGATCGGCTATTTAACAAGATGCTGGAGACCGGCGCCTCCGATCTCCACCTTTCCCAAGGGCAGTTTCCCAAGCTCCGCCTTCACGGCGAGGTCGTGGCGTTGGAAGAATTTGGCATCCTCGAACACAACGTCATCGAACCGATGATGTCGGAGATTTGCGATGGGGATCGCTGGAAAAAATTTCAGGAACAAGGCGATTTGGACTACGCCTACGCCTTCGAAAACAAGGCGCGCTTTCGTGTCAACTTCCTCAAGCAATACGTCGGCTACGGCGCGGTGTTCCGCGTCATTCCCTCAAAGATACTGTCATTGGAACAGCTCGGCACACCTCCGGTTCTCTTGAACTTTACCAACTATCATTCCGGGCTGGTACTCATGACTGGCCCGACCGGGTCAGGTAAATCGACAACGCTAGCAGCGCTGATTGATCACATTAACTCGACTTCTGCGCGGCACATTCTCACCATCGAGGAACCAATCGAATTCGTCCACCCATTCAAGAAATCAACCATCGTTCAGAGGGAAGTTGGGCGCGATGTGCCCAGCTTTGCCGACGCGCTTTTGGCGACGAGCCGTCAGGACCTCGACGTTATCCTGGTGGGGGAAATGCGCGATCTGGAAACCATTGGGCTCGCGGTGACGGCTGCGGAAACCGGCACGCTCGTGTTCGGAACATTGCACACCAACAGCGCGGTGAAAACTGTCGACCGTATTATCGACGTGTTCCCGGCCGACCAACAAGGCGCGATTCGCATGTCGCTGGCGGTCGCGCTTCGCGCCATCTGCGCCCAGCTTCTTCTCAGGCGCATCGACGTCACAGGCCGCATCGCCGCCCATGAGATTCTGCTGCAAACGCCCGCCGTTCAGAACTCGATTCGCGAGGGCAAAAATCACATGCTCACGCAGATCATTATGAGTAGTCGGCAACTCGGTATGCAACTCATGGACGATTGCATCAACAACTACCTGACTCAGGGAATCATCGACGGCGAGCAGGCCTACCTGAAGGCCAACGACAAGGAACGCTTCAAGCAGCACTCAGAGCTGGGTCAGGCGTAACATCTATCGCATGGGATCCTCAAAGACGCGCACGATGTCCCCGCCCGAGACCAAACCGTTCGTTGGATCGTAGGTCTTCAAACGGACAGCGCTGATGTCGGCGCTGGTGTAATCAATCTCGGGATCGATGTCCCAATCCAAGTCTGGACCGCGAGAGAACAAGACCCAGCCGGGCGTTTCGACCCGCGAGTAGTAAGCATATGGAAAGTCACTTCCATTTGCCGACGAAAACGGGTCGGAGGGGTGTACCTTGACGTAGGAGATAGGAGTCGTAATCGTCATCTGATCCCCTCGAGAGCTTCGGCGAGAAAACGTAGGGACATTCGCGAAGGGCCACGCGTCAGAGATCAGCGGTAGCTTCCCACCTGATTTCACACTGGTTGGGTAGGAGTTGCTGTCCACAAAGTACGATACGAGCGCGACGTGCATCGTCTGCATGTCAGACCGAACTTTCGACACCGCTTTCCGAATTTCAGCTTCCGTCTCGATCTGTTCTCTCGTTTCTTTCAGCATCGCATTCGAGTCTCTAAATGCATGAATACCGAGTGCGATCGCAGCACCAATTATGACGACTATCGCGCCAATAACGAGTATTCCCAGAATCCTCCACACGTTTACCACCTCACCAAGTGATTTACCACACTAACTCTAGCACCTCGATCAAAG
>JAUIJJ010000191.1 GCA_030431385.1 bacterium
CGAGGGGCTGCGCTCCCTCACGCCCGCAGCCTGATGGCGGTCCGAGCGATCCGTCTGTTCGGCGACCCGGTGCTGCGCGCGCCGAGTGCCGAGATCGGCGACATTGACGACGGTGTGCGCGCGCTCGTCGTGGGTCGTGCCGACGAAGAGGCTCTCGACCCAATCGTCTTCTTTCGTTTCCGCTCCAACCACGCCTTTGCCGCCGCGTTTTTGACGGCGGTATAGGTTCGTATCGGTGCGCTTGATGTAGCCTTGGTGGCTGATGGTGATGACCATCCGCTCGTCGGCGATGAGGTCCTCGACTCGCATTTCGCCGGGGTTCAGAATGATCTCCGAACGACGCGGGTCCGAGAACTTCTTCTTCACGTTGAGCAGGTCCTCACGAATCACCTCGTACTGCTTCTTTTCACTGGCGAGGATTGATTCGAGGTATTCGATCAGCTTGCGCAGCTCTGCCGCCTCGGCTTCCAGCTTGTGGACTTCGAGAGCAGTCAATGTGCGCAGGCGCATTTCCAGAATCGCGTCCGCCTGGCGCTTGCTCAGGAGGAACTTCGCCATCAGGTTTTCGCGGGCGGTGTTCGTATCCGCCGACTCCCTGATGATCTTTACCACTTCGTCGATATTCGCCAGCGCGATGAGCAAACCCTCGACGATGTGAAGGCGTTCTTGTGCACGATTGAGATCGTAACGCGTTCCACGCAGCAACACTTCGCGGCGATGCTGGAGGTACAGGTGGAGGATGCGCATCAGCGACAGGTAGCGTGGCTGATTGTTCACAATCGCGAGCAGGATCACGCCAAAGTTGCTCTGCATCGCCGTGCGCTTGTAGAGGTTGTTGATGACAACCTGGCTCGGCTCGCCGCGCCGCAACTCGATCACGATTCGCATGCCGTCGCGGTCTGATTCGTCCCTGACGTCTGTGATGCCTTCGATCTTCTTGTCGCGGCTGAGGGTGGCGATTTCCTTGACCAGATTCGCTTTGTTGGTCTGGAAGGGTAGCTCCGTGACGATGACGGCTTCCTTGCCGTTTTTGAGCTGCTCCGTGCGGCAGCGGGCGCGCATGATCACACGGCCTCGGCCGGTCTGGTATGCTTGCTCAATTCCCTCGCGACCCAAAATATAACCACCGGTCGGGAAGTCCGGACCGGGCAACAGCTTCATCACTTCTTCGAGGGAAATCTGAGGGTTCTCAATAATCGCGACAAGGGCGTCTACGGTCTCGCCGAGATTGTGCGGCGGGATCTTTGTTGCCATGCCGACCGCGATGCCTTCCGAACCGTTGACGAGCAGGTTGGGAATGCTGGCCGGGAGCACCGTCGGCTCCAAGTCCTTGCCGTCGTAGTTCGGGACAAAGTTGACCGTGTCCTTTTCAATATCGACGAGCATCGCTTCACCAGCTTGGCGAAGGCGAGCTTCCGTGTAACGCATGGCCGCTGGCGGATCCCCGTCGGTCGAGCCAAAGTTACCCTGACCCTCGATGAGCATCTCGCGCATCGACCACGGCTGCGCCAGACGCACGAGTGCGTCGTACACCGCTGTATCACCGTGGGGGTGGAACTTGCCGAGCACGTCGCCAACGATACGCCCGGACTTGCTAGGCGGGCGATTGGCCCGGTATCCGCCGGAATACATTGCATACAAAATGCGCCGGTGAACCGGCTTTAGACCATCGCGAACATCCGGCAATGCACGACTGACGATGACCGACATCGAGTAATCGAGGAAGGAATTGTGCATCTCCTCCTCGATCGGAATGTTGCTGATATTTTCTCTGATTTCGTCCATGGGCTAGGGGCAAACTCCTCACGCGGCGACCCGGACCAGGTAACCGTTCAACAGTTCAATTCCAAACCCCCAAAAGTACCGCTCCAGAAGGGCCGGTCGCAAGCGTTTCGGACGCTCTAAAGTGGGTTATTTTGCCCGAAAATGACGGTCTTTTCATCGGCACCGACTTTGGCGGCTCAACTCTTGCAACGGGTCCTGTTTACCAACGCCATTGACGTCAATCCCCCATCCCACCACAGGAGCACCCGATGACTATCAAAGCCTACGCATCCGCCGCCCCAGGAAAGCCGCTCGAACTCTTGGAATACGACCCCGGAGACCTCGGCCCCAACGAAGTAGAGATCAACGTTGAGTACTGCGGAGTCTGTCACAGCGACCTCTCGATGCTTCACAACGACTGGCAGATCACTCAGTATCCGCTCGTCCCCGGGCATGAGGCAGCGGGAACTATCGGCAAGGTTGGCGCTGATGTGAAAACGCTCAAACCGGGTGACACGGTAGGGCTCGGCTGGATGTCGTCGAGCTGCATGCACTGCGACGAGTGTATGTCTGGTGATCACAACCTGTGTCAAAGCTCGGAAGCGTCTATCGTTGGTCGCCACGGCGGCTTCGCCAATCGCGTCCGTGCGAGCGAAGAGTGGGTCGTCAAGCTCCCCGATGGCTTCGACCTGAAGAGCGCAGGGCCGCTCTTTTGCGGCGGCATCACCGTCTTCAATCCGATCCTTCAACACCGAATCAGCCCGACTTCGCGCGTTGGCGTCGTCGGAATTGGTGGACTAGGGCACATGGCGCTCCAGTTCCTCAACGCGTGGGGTTGCCACGTGACGGCATTCACTTCGAGCGAGTCGAAGATCGCCGAAGCCAAAGAAATGGGCGCGCACGATACGCTCAATTCCCGCGACGATGCCGAGCTGGAGAAGGCCGCCAACAGCTTCGACATGATTCTAGTGACGGTGAACGTGGAATTGAATTGGAACCTCTACATTTCACTGCTGAGGCCGCGGGGCGTACTGCATTTTGTCGGCGCCGTCCCAGACGTCACCGCCGCAATCTTCCCGCTTATCGCCGGACAAAAGAGCATCGCCGCCTCTCCAATCGGCTCCCCTCGAAACATCAAGCGGATGCTCGAATTCTCCCACCTCCACAACATCAAACCCGTCATCGAAACCTTCCCCATGAGCAAAGTCAACGACGCCATGGCGCACCTCGAAGCCGGCAAAGCACGCTACCGGATTGTCTTGGAGAACGACATTAACTGATGCGTTGGGGGGGGCGCCCAACCTCTTTCCCCACGATTCCCGTTGGCCCCCGGGAGACGTCGCCCTGCGAATGGGCGGGCGATGGCTGAACTGACTTTCCAAGAACTCCTACCACTGCTGCGCTGCCCAAGAAGCGGGGTGCCTCTCCGGCTCGAAGGCGACCGATTAATCGCCGAGGACGGCGAGGCGTCCTATCCCGTCGTGCGCGAGGTTCCCTTTCTTCTCGCACGCCAGCCACATTTGCCCCACCTCATCGACGAGTATTTCCGGTACTCCCGCTTCTTCGAGCGGAGCCGTAAGGGTCTGTATGAGGAAGAACGCGTTGAGCTGAAACTCGAGCAGATCAAGGCCATGGTCCAGTTGCTGCGCGAGTACTTCGAGAGCGTCGTCTGCAGTATCGACTTCTCCACGAAACCGCTCGTCCTCGATACCGCAGCCGGAATGATGGAAACCACCTTCGAGCTCGAGCGGCGCGGTGCGCGTGTTGTTGCAACAGACTTCTCCCCCCACGAACTCTTTAATCCGCGCATCTACTCATTTTTCGACGACACAGATTACGACTGGTCCAAGTTTCAGCTTTGTGATGGCCATAGCCCAATCGCCGAGGAAGACATCCGCTTTCAGCGCGTCCTCGGATCCACCGAGCGCCTACCCTTTGCCACGGGAACTTTTGATGTCGTCTTCACTCGCTCCTCACTCCATCATCTCAAGGACATCAATCGAGGGCTCGCAGAAATGGCGCGGGTACTTAAACCCGGCGGCCAACTCGTCGTCGCCGGCGAGTGCATTCGTCCTTTCTGGGAGACCGAGGCCGAGTACCTCGAAGACATCATCGACTACCAGGAAGGCATCGACGAACAGATGCGCACCTGGGGCGAGTACCACAGCGCGCTCAAGGCCGCCGGGCTGACTGATATCGAAGCAGTTCCCATGCTCGCGAGTGCGGGCAAGCGCATGCCGAAGGTGTTCCAAAAATTTCACCTCCGCGATCCGTTCAACCGGCTCGAAAGGAAGCGCCTCTGCGGCGCAAAGCTGAACGCGCTGCACTTCATGGGGTGCGTGCTTGGTTGGACCGCGCGGCGCGGCGGTAGCCAGATCCCCTTCGAGGAACTCGCGCCTGAAGAAGGTCTGACGATCGCCGATAAACTGACCTCGTGGGAAAGCCATGAAGGTGAGCTTCGGCGCATGGGTCTCGACGCGCATTCTTCGCTGCCAAGTAGTTATACGTACAACACATTGCCCCAACCCGAGTGTTACGGATTCGGCTTGATCAAGGAAGGCGACACCCACGCGCGCACGATGTATCGATCCGGCGCATTCGTGTTTGGTGGTGTCTGTACCTCGGGATCGACGATTGAGCTTGAGCTACACAACGAGATGCATAGTGAAGAATGCATCACCTTCGAGCTGTTTCCCGAACAGGAAACTTCAACAGAAACTTTAGAGCCGGGTCACAACAAACTGATTCTGGAGTTTGAGTTCGAAACGACTGCGTCGGCCCACGAGTTACGATTCGAACTTTCCCCGGGTGCCAAAATCTTCTTCCGATCTCTCAAGGTGAAACTGAAGAAATGAGATTTCGCGAACTCCTTCGCAGGAGACCGATCCTGACCATCTCACTGACGATTTTGGGGTGTCTGCTCCTAATCGTTCTGTTGGCGACTGTGATCACATGGGCAGTTGTCTATCAAAGATTTCTTGCCATGCCCGGTGAATCCTATTCCGGCGAGGCTCCGCCACTCACCTCTTCCGAAGTCACGAACCGTGATCTCATGCGCGGCCACGTCGACCACATCGCCGGCACCATCGGACCGCGAAATGTCCATCATGCGTACGAAGAACTGGGCATGACGGCGAAGTACATCGAGGACGAGTTGAGAGCGCTCGGTTACGAACCCACAAGAGAGTATTATGAGGTGGAGGGTCTTGAGGTTTGGAATGTTCTCGCGGAGATACCCGGCACGCAACATCCCAACGACGTGATCGTCATCGGCGCGCATTACGACACCGTTCGTGACAGCCCCGGCGCTGACGACAATACCTCAGCCGTGGCGATGAACCTGGCCCTTGCCAAGACGCTTCGCGACTCCACCCCGGCGTGCACAATTCGCTTCGACTTTTTCACTAACGAAGAGCGACCTTGGGCACACACGCCATTGATGGGCAGTTTCGTAAGCGCGAAGAATTCCAAGCAGCGTGGCGAGCGCGTCCGCATGATCTGCCTTGAAATGGTCGGCTACTTTACCGACGAACCGATCCAACGTTACCCCGTCGAACAGATGAGCATTGCCTACCCAGAGACCGGCGACTTTCTCGCCTTCGTCACGTTTACAAAGTCAGAGGCGTTCCTTCGCCAGACAATCGGCGAGTTCCGCAAGACCGCGACGATTCGCTCCGTCGGCCTTGCCGCGCCGGAAATCGTCCGCGACATCAGCCGCTCTGATCACTGGTCGTACCTCCAACACGACTACCCGGCGATCATGCTGACAGACACGTCGAACTTCAGAACGACGCTTTACCACACTGCGGCAGACTTGCCGGAAACTCTCGATTACGACGCCATGGCGCGCATCGAATCCGCTCTCGCGACGACCATTCTCGAGATAGCCAAGTCGCCATAGAGATTTCTTCCTCGCCTTCGGAGACGTCCCGCCGCTAGAACCACAACAACTCAATCGTGGGTAGTTCACCGTGCTACAACTCAGCCTCGACAAGACACGCCAGCTCGCTGAATCTAGTGCCCTCCGGGCATTCGTGAAGGCTCGCCCGAATGTTGAAGCCCTGGCCAGAGTCGATGGCAATACGTTCACCCCGCCGACGCCCGAGCAAGTCGCCCAGTTGGAAGCCAACGGAAACCGCAGTGCTGATTGGTCGAAGGTGCGCTTCGCCCCAGGCGCAGACTTGGCTCGGATTCGCAACTCCGAGTTTGGAGGTAACTGTTTCGTCGGAAACCCCGCCGGTGTGCCCGAAGACACCGCTGCAAGTCGCGCGCTCGGCTCCTGCATTCTCGGAAGAATCGAAAACAGTAGAGTCTGCGAAAGTTTCGTCGGTGCAGGTGCCTCTGTCATCGATTGTAGCCTCGTCGAGCGAACGGTCATCGGGACCGGCGCGACGCTTTTTCGGTGTGGAATAATCAGCGGCTCGGCGACTCCCCATACGTTCGGCCTCGACCGAGAGATCATCTTCGCGCCGGGGACCGGTGGCCGACAGCTGCCAGTTTTTCCCGAAGTGACTTTCGGTGTGATGGCAAAGCTGGCAAGACTCGCGCCTCACGCTGAATCGCTCAAAGAGTACCGCGCGCTTTGCGCGGCCTATCGAGAGGACTGCGCGAGCGAGCTCACGTTCATTAGTGAAAAATCTCTTCTCGCCTCCGTTGATCGAGTTGATCGCTCGTGGATCGGTGCGGGGACCGTACTCGAATCCGTCGGCCTCATCAGGGAAAGTGTCCTTGGCGGAAGCGTCGAGCGTCCTGTTGTCGCCCGACAGATCACGCGCATAGATCGCACGACTGCGGGCGAGGACTGCGACTTTCAGATCGGCACGAGCGTGGAGAACTGCCACTTTGCGGAAGCCAGCTACACCCGCGAAAATGCTCGAAGCTACAGCAGCATCATCGCTCCGAATTCCGGCGTTCTCGGGGGCGAGCTGAAGTACTCCATGCTCGGCCCGTTCGTCGGTTTCAACCATCAGGCGCTGTGCATCGCGACCTTTTGGCCGGGCGGAAAAGGGAACGTCAGTTACGGCGCAAACGTCGGCAGCAATCACACAGGCAAGGCAGCGGATCAGGAAAACTGGGCGGGGGAGGGCGTGTTCTTTGGCCTCGGGTCGAACATCAAATTCCCCTGCAACACCATCGAAGCCCCGCACACAATTTTCGCGACCGGAGTCCTGACTCTTCCCCAGCGAATCTCGTTACCGTTCTCGCTCGTAAACACGCCATCATTTCAAGACACCCGCCTTTCGCCCGCGCTCAATGAGCTCTTCCCCGGGTGGATGATCCTGAACAATCTGTACGGATTGATTCGCAACGAATTGAAGTTCGAAAAGCGCAATCGGGCACGAAACGAATCGATCGAAACGCGCGTTTTCCGGCCGGACCTCGCGCCGCTTGTGGTGATTAGCGCACGCGTCATGGAAGGCGCCGGAAAAGTCGCGCCGGAGTTCACACTCGAAAACGGAGAGGGCGTTTACACCGACCGCCAGATCCCTCAAATCGGGAAGAATTTTCTCACAGAGACGAGCCGCCGGAAAGCCATCGAGGCGTACGACTTCGCCCGCGATATCATCGCCGCCTTCGACGAAGTCGCCGCCCCGGCCGCGCAGCCTCTCACCGCTGATCGGCTCGAAGAAATCCGCGCGATCTTCACGCGAGTCATCGCCGTCGCGAAAGACAACAAGGCGCGCGATCGCAAGCGCGGCGCGAAGACCATTCCCGATTATGAACTTATCCACGACGACGAAAACGATGACCTCTACGCGCAGATCATGACGC
>JAUIJJ010000192.1 GCA_030431385.1 bacterium
CTCCCGAGCCACCGTCCGTCGGTGCGGCCCAGTTGAACGTCACCGAAGTGCTCGTGCTGTACACACCCGCATCGGTCGGTGTCGGAGACGTCGGCGCGATGGTATCGATCAGGATGCCGTCGCTGTTGCCAGTCGTCGTCGAGTTACCGGCATTGTCTGTAACGATGAGACGCGCATAGAGAGTATCGCCTTCCGAACCCGTGGCGGTACTCGACGTCCCTGCGACGTTTGCATCGAGAACATCATTCACGCCGGGTGAGGTGCCAACTTCCAGATTCTGAGTCGCGACCCCTGATTCCGGATCCGTCGATGCCGCCCAGTTGAACGTCACCGTTGCATTGGTTGAATATGCGCCCGCGTCCGTCGGAGTCGACGCCGACGGATCGATGCCATCGACATTGAGGGCCTCGTTCAGGCCGAGCGAATTAGCCGCTCCCGGTGCTGCCAGAGTGAGTACCGCGTTCACCGTGTTGCCGGAGTCGCGGATCGAGCCAGCGGGCGACAGAGACGTCGTCGCCGTATAGTCGAGGTCGCCGTTCACGTCTCCGGCCTGAACCGTATAGGTGAAGCGAGCCGTATCGCCCGAGACGATCGAATCGAACGTGGCGTTCCTGTCAGTGGTGCCTGTTTCCAACAGAAGAACCGGCGAACCCGGAACCGCGATGTTGGCGTCAAACTCGACGTCGATTGTGATCGTGTCGCCGGTGCCATAATCATCAGCTGCGTCAGGAGAAGTCACCCCGACCACTGCCGGAGCAGGCACAGCGCTCGTGCTGTCGAGGTCGAACGAGCCACTACCTGAAATCAGTTTCACGACAACGAGCACGTCTTCTGCCGAACCGGGAGTGTAGCTCGCCGACTCGTCCGTATTGACTCCAGCGTTCGTGCTCGAGTCGAGGATCACCGGCGCGCCTGTGGCCGACGGCGTCATGCTGTAAATGTACAAGTCGAGGTCCGCGCCCGCAGGAACCGTGAGCGTCGGATCGAAGTTGTGGCTTGCGGGAACCGAGACCGTCCGCGCCCATGCGCGCGCCGCAGAAACACTGCCACCGAGCGATGAACTTGCCGTCGACCCGAGCGAGTAATCCAGAAGGATTGCCTCGATTGCCGCGTCGGGATTGATCATCCCGTAGCCCTCGTAGGGGTCCTTGCCAGCCGGCCAACTGCTCGGCCCGGCCGCCGCTCTCTGGAGCGTCGGATTGTCGCCGGAAATTTCGCGCGTGTTGTTCGACTCTGTCGCCGTCGCGCTCAGAATCATCTTCACAAACAACGAGTCATCATTGCTGGAGTGATCCCAAACGATACCATCCTGCTGCATCGCATCGATCACGAGAGCGGCACAGCCCGCCACGAATGGGGCGGCCATCGACGTGCCCTTAATGTTGTAGTAGTCGTTTGCCTGAACGTCCGCCGTACCGGAATCTGCTGCATCGGCATCATTACTGTCCACAGACATGATGTGCGAGTAATGGTCAGAGCCACCCGGCGCCATCACGTCCGGCTTGTAGTCTTCACTCGCGCTCGGAGCCGTGAAGCCATTGCTCGTGTAGTCTGTTAGCTGATTAACGTCATTAGAGGAAGCGACAGTGATTACCTTCGACGCGCGGCCGGGATCGTCCACCTCCTGCGCGCCGACACCGGCTTCGGTTCCATCGTTGCCTGCCGAAACGACCACGACGATTCCGCTATCCACTGCGGTATTAACCTTGCCGCGGTTCGACACGCTGATACCCGGTGTCCCGTTTGTCCCAAGACTCAGGTTCATGACCTTAATGTTGTTCGCAACGCGAGCAGCAACGAGTGCATCGATTCCCGCCCCCGTCCACGTCGTGAGACCGCTACCCGCGTCGGTAAACACCTTCGCGTGGGCATAGTTCGCACCCGGAGCGACGCCACTGAACCGATTAAAACCATCGCCCGGCGATTGGTAGTTTGTCATGTTCACCGCGACGGCATACTCTGTCATCGCGCCATTGCTCAAAAGCCCCGCAGAGAAAGTCTCGAATGCCGAGGTATTCACCGCGTCGACTTTGTTCAATACTGAAGCTCCATTAACTGCGCCAGACCAAGTACCCCATCCGGCGGCTGGAGCATTCCCGATCAGCGTGTGGAGATCAGCGGTTCCGCCGTCGGCCCACGACGCGTTTTGCGTTATCGTGTACGCGCGGCTGTGCTCGATCTCGACCGGGCCCGGGAAGAACGAACCGTTGGGAACTCCGCTGTAGCTCGCAGATGCAGTGTAGTTCAGTGTACCGACAGCCGAACCACCCACAGAACCCGAACCAACAGCAATACCTGAAACGTGGGTGCCGTGATGGCCGACGTCTTGAGCAGAACCATGAGCATCCGACGACGTGTCCGTCCAAAAGACCGACCGTCCAGCCATGTCCGTATGCGCGTCATCGACACCGGTATCCACCACCGACACGGTGATGGTGCTGTCGCCGTTGATACCCGCCGGAATGCCTGCGAAGTTCGCATCCCAGATCGGGCGTACGCGCCCCGTCTGAGTCGCCGTGATCATGTGCAACTCCATCGGAGCGGCTTCCTCGATCAGCAGCAGGCTATCGCCCATCGCGCTTCGCACGGTTTCGACGTTGCTCAGCGGGAGCGTTCCGCTCCAGCCAAAGCTCACGTTTGTAAACACATGGGCGAACTCGCCACCAAGGAGCTGAAAGTCATCAATCTGCTGTTGAGTAATCTGATCCTTGAAGACCAATTCGACCTGTAACACTTCAGCGAGTGCCGCATCGCGAGCAGACCCGCGCAGCGCATTCGCTTGATTCAACTTCACTTCCAGATTCTCGGCGATCCGATCCTTGTCGGAGTCGACCTGATCGGTTTCGGGGAGATTCGGCCGAACATCTGGCATCGGTGGGGGAGTCACCTGCTGTGCCGGCAGCATGCCCGCCGCAAGCATCATCGGGAACATCGCAGCTAACAGCCGCGCCGTCCTCGACGACATCAAATTTCTCTTCATCGTACTACCTCCGAGGGAACTTGGAAGCGGCTCTTACGACACAAAACCGCCACAGTCCAAATTGGGATCGTAAAGCCTTTGGACAGTCCTGATCTGAGCAAGTGCGAATGGCACTTCGCAACGATTAAATCCGATTCTTACAACAAATTCAGGGGAATCAGTAAATGATCCATTTGTCGCCGTTTGCGCCAACTCCGGGCGAGTATCGAAGTATCTGAAGACCGTTCGAATAGTCGTGAATCAACAGCCGCTGCGTGGCACTCCCACCCGCAAAGCTGCCACCCGAGCTATCAAAGGCAAAGCAACTAATGAAGTTATTGAATGAACCCAACAGTTCCGTTGCTCGAAAAACAACCGCTCGCGTACCCGTATCGACGTCAACCCGCTCTAGCGTCGGCGCCATCCCCGGTGCGTTGAAAGCCACGTAAAGCGCCCCCTCGCCGCTCACTCCAATGTGCGTAATCGGCGGAAGTCCACTAATCGCCTCGGTTAACTCGCCGGCGGTAATCACACCATCCATGTTGGAGTCTTCAGCAACAAGCAACCGCGCCGCGTTGAAGGCTGAATTTGTATCCGCAATCACGGCTCGCCCGTCGCTCAAAAACGCGACGCCGTAGCCCCTGTCCAAACCCGGCAGCCAGTTCACGAGATCCGACCCGTCGGCATCGACGGCCAATACCTCGCCGTTGCCGAAGAGGTCCTCGGTCGTCAGGAAGATCCGACCGTCAGGCCCCTCGGTTCCTTTCGTACAAGTAAAGTCAGGTGAAGACCAAGGCGCCGTTGCCGACAGAACCGACCACTCGCCGGCCTCTAAGAAATCCCCGTCGCTGTTCAGGTCTTCACCGACGAGAATTGCCTCGCCTAGCGTGGAACCGAACATTCCGCCGGTCCCGTACTCTTCATCCGCAACCACCAGCCGCCCATCATCCATCGGGATCAGCACTGGCGAACCGAAGTGGTCCTCGCAACGATTGTCGCTGTTCACCTCCGAAGTCCCGTCCGCAACCAACTCCGACGAACCAATCGAACCATCGTCGCCGACGCTGATCTTCCAAACCTGATGGACCTGAAAGACTCCGCTGGTAAGGAAGAAGGAGTCAGCGTCCGCAGGGTCCGCAGCGAACTGACCGCCGTTTTGCAGAAACTCCGGCGAAACACCGACCGCTTCCAGACCCTCATCGAGGTACAGATTCTCCGCCGCTCCTACCGTCGGAAGGAGTGCAATCAAGGGAATCGCTAGTAGTGTGAGACGGCGCATAGTTCCTCCCTCTGCCCCTTGTTCGATCCCGGCGTGCTTCTTAGCAAGGAGGAATTCAGGGCTCGACGCGCGGTTTCTTGGACTGCGCGATGCGCTTTTCCAGCCGCGCTCTCCGCTTTTCCAAATCAGCTACGAAGTCCACGACAACCGATGCATCCTTGCCGTTGGTGAACATAGCGAGCTCGCTCTCCATGGTGGCCTGAGAGAGACACTTGCGCACGATGGCGAGAGCAGCCTGAGGGTCCTTGGCCGCTCGTTCGTGATACTTTGCCAGCTCCGTCCAAGCGGTCGCCGATCGCCGAAGCGGCCCCCTCGCCAGCGAATCCCAGAGCTCCACCGCAGGCGCCCAGTCCCGGCGTCTCTTATGAAGCATCGCCAGCTTGTGCATCATCGCACGCTCATCACTTTCGCACTGACAGCCTTCAATCGCCCGCTCGATCAATCGCACGGCTCCATCGAAATCGCGCTGTTGCTCAAGCCACCGCGAAAGCGCACGGTACTCCTCCCACCGGGACACCAGCGGACACGATTCCGGTGCATCATAGGCCAGCGCCAAATGCACGAGCAGCGGCGCCATCGACGCGATATCCTGAACATTGTGATCCAGGATCGCCGTCATCTCCTCGCACACACCCGTGCGTGCGAAGTTCAGGAACAGTTCGGGAATGAGGCCACTGTCGATATCCCCCTCCCGATACACGCCCAGAACCTCCCGCTCGACAGTCGATAGCTGTACGTTCGGGAGAACATCCTTCCACAGCCGCCGCGCCGGGTGGAGCAGATCCACCTGAAACTTGTTCAGCACTGAGGGCGAAATCCGGTTCATGATGGCCCGAGAACGCAGCAGCGGCACGTCGAAGCACTTACCGTTAAACGAAACCAGCACCTTGAAGCTGGCGAGCCTCTCCGCCAGCCGCTCCATCATGTCACGCTCGTGGCAGAAATCTTCGATGAGATACTGCTCAAGGCGGAAGCGCCAGCCGTCTGCGACAGGCTCCCACCACCCGCATCCAACCAGAAACGCCACCGTTCCCGCGCCGCCCGCAAGCCCCGTCGTTTCCGTGTCGATGAAGCCGATCTCGCCCGGCGAGATTCCTGCAAAGTCCGCCGGCTCCAGCTCCTTGCAGATGTGGTGAAGCGCACCCATCGGGACTGGCCCGCTGCCGCCGAGCAAACCCTCGCGATACCCGCTCGCAAGCAGCGCTGCCTCACCATCGATCGTGACTTCCCGTACGATCGTCCTCCCGCTCTTGCCCACCACCAGCCGCGCATCGCGCAGCTGGTCCATGATCAATGCGTGGCCAGCCGGATTTTCCGGCGGGGCTTTTGGGTGAGGCGTGGCAGGTGGGGGAGAAGGCGCTTCTGCCTTCTGCGCGAAGTACTCCGAAGCGGGCGCGATGTGCTCGTACTTTCCGGCACGAATGTCGTCGAGGAGCTGCGCATCTCGGCGCTTTCGCTTTTCGATGTTTCGAAGCCGGGCGCGCAGGTCCATGGGATCGGTATCAGTCGGAAGGGGTGTCGTTGATGGTCCGGCAACTCCAAAATCTCAACGGAGCGGAGCCGCGTTCTTCACTCTCGCCGCCGGGGAGGCGGCACGGTGACCAGGCTCAAAACGAGCGGGGTTTGCTAGAGTTCCGAGCCAGCGGCGACCGGGTTTTCGCTAATCACCTTTTCCCAGTCAACCGCCACCGCATCGCCCCAAAGGTGCTCCAGACGATAGAACTCACGCGATTCCTCGCTCATAATGTGGACGATGATATCGCCGTAATCCAGCACCGTCCAGTTGGCGTTGCGATAGCCATCCTGAAGCGGCCGCGTCACGCCCATTTGCTTGAGGCCATCTGTGATACTGTCGGCGATGGCTTTCAGATGGAGACGATTCTTCCCGGTGCAGATCACGAAAGCATCGGTAAAATTACAGAGCCCCTGAAGTTCGAGGACCTTGATGTCCTCGCCCTTTTTCTCATCGGCCAGTTTTGCTGCCAGCGCAGCTTTGAGCAGAGTTTCGATCACGTTGAATTTACCACTCCTTTTCTCAGAGGGTTGCCCGCGAGCGAGCGGTGATTCTCCAGCCATTCGGCCATTTGCCGGGTCTTGGGGTGAGTTTCCTTCCCCTCCCTGGAGATGTATTCGAGCTTCTTCTCGGCCACGCGAAACGCCGCGTCGTACAGCGGCAACGGCAGCACCTCGCGCCGCGTTTCACTGACACCCGCAAAGTTTCGGGTCGGTTCCAAGTGATCGGCAACAAAGAGTGTCAGGCCGATCTCATTAAAGTCGACTGTTCCAGTACTGTGATAGGCGACCGCGTCCAGTATCTCCTGATCTACAACGCCGAAGTCGCGGCTAGCTGTCTCTGCCGCCACCAGCCCATGCCAGAGCTGCGGGAATTTCATATCGTCCTTCGTCGGCACGTATGGCCCATCTTCCGGAAGGAACGCTTTCAGTTCCTCGTCCGGTCCGGTCTTACAATAATCGTGCAGGAGAGCAGCAATCAGGGCCTTCTCGGCGTCGACACCCCAGCGTTCCGCCAAAGTCACCGCCAACCCCTCCACCCCCATCACATGACGGAAGCGGCGTTCTGGCAGCCTTTCGGCGAGCCGGGTACGGAGAATCCCGGGTAGGTGAGTAGTTGAAGAAAGAATTCTGGTCTGTCCCTTTCTGACCCAAGTTCTTGAGAGATTAACGTCAGATAACTCCCCCTACGAAGGCAAGCATTTTCAGGGCCGAAGCACCGTTTTCCACATCTTTTCTGGACCAAGCGCCAAAGTCCACCTACGCCGCCTCATCCAGCCTGACCGCCCCACTGTGATATCGTTTGCTCCCCCATGTAAAGCCAGACTAGAAAGACACTGGAAAGAAGCCCGAGCTCATGCAATGTTTCTGATGGAATACCAGCTCAAGACCTTAAACCTTCGCCTCGTCCCAATCAGCCGGTCCGATGCCTCAAATCTGCACGACCGCGTCTACGGCGACGCCGAAGTCATGCGCTACATCACGGGCGAGCCCTCCCCCTCCCGGGAACACACCGCCACCCGCGTCGAGCGCATGGTCGCCCACTGGGATCAGCACGGCTTCGGCATGTTCGCCGTCTGGACAAACGACGATACCTTCGCTGGCCGTTGCGGGTTGCAGTACCTCGATGTTGGCCCCGAGATCGAAATCGGCTACACCCTCGCCAAGGACTGCTGGGGCCGTGGCATCGCGACGGAAAGCTCCGCCGCCGTCCTCCGCTTCGCCTTCGAAGAACTCGCCTTACCCAAGATCGTCGCCGTCGCCAACCCTCAGAAC
>JAUIJJ010000193.1 GCA_030431385.1 bacterium
CATGCCCGTCGGCGCGATTGTCGGCGAGCCGCTCGCGATTCACGGCCTTGCACCCCGCGGCCCCGAGCGCCAGAAGCGCGTTAAGTACCTCCTCAAGGCTGTCGGCCTCCCCGAGGACGCCGCAAAGCGCTTCCCCCACGAGTTTTCCGGCGGCCAGCGCCAGCGCATCGGCATCGCCCGCGCCCTCGCCGTCGAGCCAGACATCATCATTGCCGACGAGCCAGTCTCCGCCCTCGACGTCTCCATTCAGGCACAGGTCATCAACCTGATGGAAGACCTCCAGAAGGAAATGGGCCTCGCCTACATCTTCATCAGCCACGACCTCAGCGTCGTCGGTCACCTTTGCCACAACGTCGCGGTTATGTACCTCGGGCGCATCGTCGAAACCGGGCCGAAAAGTTCCCTCTACGCGTTCCCGCGCCATCCTTACACGCGCGCGCTCATGAGCGCCGTCCCCGTCATCGAGAAAGAACAGCGCCGCAAGCGCATCATCCTCGACGGAGATGTCCCCTCACCCGTCAACCCGCCCTCTGGCTGCCACTTCCACCCCCGCTGCCCCGTGCGCTTTGGTCCCTGCGACAAAGTTTATCCCAAGCTCATGGAAGTCGGCGACGGCGTGAAAGTCGCCTGCCACCTCTTCGATCCGGAGTATCAGAGCGAAGCCCCCGAAGCCAGCCTCAAGACCATCGAGAGGCCCGAGACAGCCGACGCTCATCTGGCCGCCATGTCCTCCGACAGCTGATGTCCCTGACTCGCTGCAACTGTACGCTTACCGATTGCCACTACTGGAACAAGGTGGACAGCGAGCCATCGCCACCGGCGTGCGACTGCTCCCACACCGACAAACCACACTACATGAGCCAACCCTGCCCCCTCTACCGAAAGGAATGGGACAAGCGAGGCGACGAATACACCGACCTGAAAAACAAGTTCTTCAAAAAACGCCGCTAACCTGCACGCCAGAAATCCCTCTGGCGTCCCGGTGGGCGGTTGGGTAGGCTGTTCGATGAATCGGTTTCGGCTGGTTTCCGTCTGAGGAGGGGTGTTGATGACGCAGATTCAAACTGAAGACGAAGTAGAGCAGGTGTATTCTCCCAAGGTGCCTCCCGCGCCCCCCGGTGTGGCGCGGAAAGTCCGTATCCAGCACCTTTTGGAAATGAAGCAGAGTGGCCGCCCCATCGCCATGGTGACGGCCTACGACGCGTCCATGGCGGCGTTGGCTGACGAAGGTGGCATTGATGTCATCCTGGTCGGCGATAGCGTTGGAAACGTCGTCCACGGCTTCGAGACGACGCTTCCGGTTACTATGGACATGATGATCATGCACGTTCAGGCCGCGTCGCGGGGCGCACAGCGTGCCCTCATCGTCGCCGACATGCCGTTCATGAGCTATCAGGCGAGCATCGAAACGGCCATCACCAATGCCGGAAGGCTGATCAAGGAAGGCGGCGCAGCAGCAGTGAAGGTTGAGAACTGCGGCGAGCGTTCCCTTCAGGCCATCAAAGCTATCGTCGATTGCGGGATTCCCGTCATGGGCCACATCGGGCTGACGCCCCAATCCGTCCACGCGCTCAGCGGCTATCGCGTCCAAGGCCGAACCGAAGAGCAGGCAGCGGAGTTGCTCGAATACGCCGCGCGTATCGAGGAAGCCGGAGCGTTCGCCATCGTGCTTGAGCTGACCTCCGATGCCATCGCCCGCGAAATCACGTCGCGCGTCTCGATCCCGACAATCGGCATCGGAGCCGGCGTCGGCTGCGACGGTCAAGTGCTCGTGATTAACGACATGCTGGGCCTCACCGAGAACCCACCGCGTTTTGTGAAGAAGTACTGCGACCTCCGTGCTGGAGTTTTGAGGGCCGTTAGAAAATACTCGCGCGACGTGCGCGAACGCACCTTCCCCGGCGACGAGCACACCTACGAATGAGCCGACAGCTTTCTCTGGAGGAGCGACTCCGCGCCGCACTTGCGGAGGACCTCGACACAGACGGAGACATCACCACCGACGCCGTGTTCGGCGAGGATGATCGCGCCCGCGCCGCCGTCTTCGCCAAGGAGAACGGCGTCATCTGTGGTGGAGAGGTCTTTGCTGAAATCTTCCGCCTCGTCGGCAACACCACCGTTAGCCAACTCGTAGCAGACGGCTCGCGCGTCGCCCCCGGCGATAAGGTGATCGAGCTCGACGGCACAGTGCGCGCCCTGCTCGCCGGCGAGCGAACCGCCCTCAACTTTCTGCAAAGACTTTCCGGCATCGCCACGCTGACGGCTCGCTTCGTCGAAGAGTGCGGCGGAACCATCGCGGTCTGCGACACCAGAAAAACGACCCCGCTCTGGCGCGACCTCGAAAAGCAAGCCGTCAAGTGCGGGGGCGGCACGAACCACCGTTTCGGACTCTTCGACATGGTGATGCTCAAGGACACCCACGCCGACGGCGCCGGTGGCCTCGACCGCGCCCTCGAACGCGTGGCACCGCTGCGCCCCGGATACAAGATCGCTGCCGAGGCACGGAACATCGAAGAGGTACAAGCTGCCCTCGACGCCAAAGCCGATCTCGTCATGCTGGACAATATGGACGATTCCACACTGCGAGAAGCGGTTGCGCTGATTGACAACCGAATCCCTACCGAAGTTACTGGTGGCATCACCCCTGACCGCATCCGCACGTTGGCGACTCTCGGGATCGACCGGGTCAGCGCCGGTGCGCTAACTCACTCCGCCAAGGCACTCGACTTTTCCATGCGCCTACAGATCTAGGCGCACCATTGAAGCAATACCGAACAACTTGAAGAATAGAACCCGAGCAGGCAGAACTCAATGAATCAGCACGAAAACTATCCAATGGTCGACCTGCTACCGCACCGCGACCCGATGGTCCTTATCGATGAAGCGTGGGCGGAAACCGAAGACATCGTCCACGGCACGAGAACCTTCCGGCCAGGTGACTTCGGAGTGTCCGGAGATCGTGTCGGTGAATCGCTCTTGATAGAGTGCTTGGCTCAACTCGTCGGCGCGCTTCGCGGGATTAACGCCATCCGCACAGGCGGCAAGCAGAGCCCCGGGTTTTTGGTGAAGGTAAAAGTCTTCGAGTATTCAGAGCCCCTGACTGTTGGCGAGAAGATAATCCTCCGCGCACAGATCACCCATCGCCTCGGCGACTTCATCAAGGCGGACGTCCGCGCCGAATCCAAGTCCGGTTCCGTCGGCTTCGGCACACTCCAATTCTACGTCGGCCAACTCCCAAAGAAAAATGCCAACGGAAGCTGACCACCTCACCCACCACGTCGACGTGCGCGTGCGATTCAATGAAGCCGACGCGATGCAAGTCGCGCGGCACGGTCACTATATCCGCTTTTTCGAGGATGCCAGAGAGGCTTTCGGCGAGCGCTACGGGATAGGCTACAAAGCCATTCAAGCGGAGGGAATCATGGCGCCCGTCGTCTCGTTCGATTGCGCCATCAAGCGGCCCGCCCGATTCGGCGACGTGCTGACCGTCGAGGCGCGGCTGCTCAGAAACGAAGCCGCGAAGCTGGAATTCCGTTACACAATCTGCCGCGACGGAGAACTCCTCGCCACGGGAAGCTCAGTGCAAGTCTTCGTCGACCACGACTGGCAGCTACTCCTGCAGCGACCACCTATTTTAGAGAAACTGTACGAGCGTTGGGATGACTCCGCTCACCGGTGATATTCCTCGGGACGGATTTTGTCGATCTTAGGCCGCATCCATTTCGCCGTCTGGCTGATACCCTCTTCGATACTGATGGCTGGCTTCCAGCCCAGCTCCGTCCGGAACTGCGAGTTGTCGCTGATTAAAGTCATGACCTCGCTGTCTGCCGGACGCTGGCGCACATCGTCGGCGACGATCGGCTTATCAACGTTGAGGATTTCCAGGATGCGCTTGGCCAGATTCCCAATGCTGATTCCCCGGCCTGTACCCAGATTGAACAGCCGTCGCCGCACCTTCTCCGGCGGCGCCTCCGCTGCGACGCGAAACGCCGCTGCTGTATCCTTCACATAGGTTAGGTCGCGCACCGGATCGAGCGAACCGAGCCGAATCTCCGGACAGTTTTTTGACAGGGCCTGAGCGATGATCGTTGGCAGCACCGCTCGCAGCGATTGGCGCGGTCCGTAGGTGTTGAAGGGCCGCAGGATCGTGATCGGCATGTCGTAGCTACGGGCATACGCCTCGCAGAGCTTATCCGCCGCGATCTTCGTCGCCGAGTACGGTGACTGGGCCTGCAGCGGGTGCTTCTCGTGCATCGGCGTCGAGACAGCTGTGCCGTAAACCTCGCTGGTCGACGTGTGGATCAATCTGGGCGTATTGGCATCGCGGCACGCCTCCAACACATTGAGCGTCCCGTTGATGTTCGTGGAAACGTAGGACTCCGGCGCAGTGTACGAATACGGGATGCCGATCAGCGCAGCGAGATGAAGAACCGCGTCGGCACCCGCAACGAACTCGCGCATGCAGCGCGCATCGGTAACGTCTCCCGCGACGATCTCCAGGCGTGAGGCAGGCTCGTCGCCCATCTTCGAGATCGCCTGATCGAGGTGACCGCGATTGCCGTCGGAGTTGTAATGCGCGAGGCCACGCACCTTCCAACCCGAGGAAAGCATCTCCTCGACGACATGACTACCGATGAAACCTGCTGCGCCGGTGACGGCGACCAAGCCTTTGTTGTCCGCCATAAAGACAGCCTCCGGGGATAGGAAGCGGCCATTCGCCCACGGGCGCAAGAATGGATTGGAGCAGCGGAGGAAGAGAATTGTCTGAAAATCTTCTCTCGCCCTGACCGCTGCGGTGCCATAACTTCCCGCCCCTGTCAGAGTTTTGGAGGTTGGAAACAGTACATGCCCAAGTTTGCGATCATAGGAGCCGGCCCAACAGGGCTCGGCGCAGCGTGGCGGCTCGAAGAGCTCGGCATCCACGACTGGGAGCTCTTCGAAGCCGATTCCGTCCCCGGCGGCCTCGCCAAGTCCTTCACAGACGAGGCCGGGTTCACATGGGACCTCGGCGGCCACGTCCAATTCAGCCACTACGAGTACTTCGATAACCTCATGGACGACCTGCTGCCCGACGGCTGGTTTCACCACGAGCGCGAATCGTGGGTCTGGATCCGAGATCGCTGGGTGCCTTACCCTTTCCAATTCAATATCGGCCGCCTGCCCGAGAAGGAACGCTGGGATTGCGTGAAGGGATTGGTGGAACTTTACCGCAACCCGCCGCCGGGCAAGCCCACAAACTTCAGCGAATGGATCGACCGCACACAGGGCGCAGGGCTGAAGGACGTGTTCATGCGTCCCTACAACTACAAGGTCTGGGCCTATCCGGTTGAAGACCTCAGCGCGACATGGGTGGGGGAGCGCGTCGCCGTCGTCGATCTCGAGCGCGTCCTCAAAAACATTTTCGACGGCACCGACGACGTCTCATGGGGACCGAACAATACATTCCGTTTTCCGAAAAATGGCGGTACCGGATCGATCTGGAAGGAAGCCGCCCGGCGTCTCCCACAGGAACGACTCCACCTCAGCACTCCTGTCCGCCACATCGAGGCGAAGAACAAAAAATTGCATTTGGATTCAGGAGCTAAAGTCGATTACGAGTACCTGATTTCATCCATGCCACTTGATCAGTTAGTGAAACACAGCGACCTCGCCGACAAACTCACCGAGCCAGCGTCCCACCTTCAGTTTTCAAGCAGCCATATTGTCGGCATCGGCATGAACGGCCAACCTCCCGACGACCTCGAAACAAAGTGCTGGATGTACTTCCCCGAGGACAACTCGCCATTCTATCGTGTGACGGTATTCAGTAACTACTCAAAGTTCAATGCGCCTCGCCCCGGCGAGACTTGGTCGTTGATGGCCGAAGTTTCCGAGTCGCCGAAGAAGCACGTCGACTTGGAAACGGTTGTCGAGGACTGCATACAAGGCGCCTTAAACACCAAGCTCATCAATTCGCGCGACGACATTCTGCACACATGGCACATGCGCCTCGGGCACGGATATCCCACACCGAGTGTTTCCCGCGACAAGGGATTGGGAGTCCTCCTGCCTGAGTTGATGAAGTATGGCATTTGGAGTCGCGGCCGATTCGGTGCATGGAAATACGAAGTCAGCAACCAGGACCATTCGCTGATGCAAGGCGTCGAGGCCGTCGATCACTTGGTATACGGTGCACCAGAAATGACCGTTTGGTACCCCTCGATTGTTAATGGACCAAAGCCCTGGAAGTAGTTAGTCGCCAATTCGGCTCAGGACCTCATTAAGCAACGGGTCCGAGTAGCGGTAGTTGGCTGTGAACACGATGTCGGGCTGAATTCCTTCGCCTTCGATCATCGTTCCATCGGGGCGGAGAGATTGCCAGCGGGGGATGATAATCTTCATGCCATTCGGCAGGTCAAAGGACCTCGGATTCGCGGAGCTACCGCCGCTCGCCTCACCCATCCGTGTCGTATTCTTGCCGAGCTTCATCATGAGCAGAAACGCCTCGTTGCTACTGAAGCAAGCTGGCCCCTGCAAGACGAACACCTCTCCCGGGAATGACCTATTGGAAGCATTTCCCGAAATGTACCGGGGAATGTCATCTGTCCAACCTGATTCCGATTCAAGGTTGCGGTATCTACTCTTGGCGTAGACCTTGTTCCCACTTACAAACCACGACGCGACGCGCTTGGCTTCAGTCTCATCACCACCGCCGTTGGCACGAACGTCGACGATGAGAATGGGAAGGTCCTTCATTTCCATTAGGATATCTTGAATAACGTCTATTCTTCCTTCAGAGTTATCCCAAGAGTGAATCGCGAGGTAACCGAATGCGTCGTTCTTCCAAGACCAAACGAGACTATTATGTACAGTCAGGTCTTGAAAGTGAGCCTTCACCGCTTCAAAGTTGGCATTCACACTGGCGGGGCTGGACCACGTGCTCAGGCGATTGCCATTTTGATCGCGGAGGTAGAGATGAATGTCCTGCGCTTTAGTGAGAACAGTCACCAATCGTGCACCCCATTCCTGAGGCTCCGGCGCGGATAGCAACCACTCCTGATTTGAATCAAACTCCGCGTTCCAATCGATGCCGAGCCGGTCGCGATAGGAGTAAACATCGTCCATCAATCGACGCACTTCCTGCAACGAGGCGTGATTATAGGCATCGGCAATCGGGAACTGCGAACCTGATTCAGTAGTGAATCGAAACCGCGTAATCTCCGCCGGTTGCCCTGCTGCACTGAGGAAGTTCTGTCCCGACGGACAGTTGATCGAAAGTTTATACGATTTCTGAGGCGAGAGTTTAACCGGTAGCACGGCTGTATAGTCATCAGCGAAATAGGGACGGTCCCGCAGTTCCGGGAACTCACTTCCGCCCCCGCACCATGACCAACTCGAACGACTCATCTTCTCACTGAACCGAACCTCCAGCTTGTCCAAGTCAGGGCTTACGTCTCTGGCTCCGATTGTCGGCGTTGTTGCAACAACATGCGGCACCGTCGTCGCTTCTCGCCAGGCGTACACCGAGAACGGGAAGG
>JAUIJJ010000194.1 GCA_030431385.1 bacterium
GCGAGCCAGCACGTCCATTGTTTGAGGATCGCTTGGACATCATCTGCGCAGACCCCGCTCCGAACCTCGATGGGTCGCGCCTCCTCTTTACAAGCTTCACGGATGTCCTCGGTGAACTATCCGACGATGAACCCTATGACATCTGGATGTTCGAAGAGGGCAAAACCGGCGATGATCGATTTACCCGCATGATTCCCTACGCCGAACGAGGGCTGACTTTTTCCTGCGTGATGGACCACCTGGGAAACAACATCTCGCTCTCCACGAACCACGATCTTCTTTCATCCACGCCAGGGCAAGTGAGTGGGTACGAGTTCTGGTCGCTTCGCGGCCCGGCCACGCCAACCCCCACGCCGTCACCGACTCCTTCACCCTCGCCGACAGACAGCCCCACGCCGTCGCCCACTTCGGCCATAACACCGTCGCCGACATCGGCCACGACGCCTTCCCCGACACCATCGGTCACGGCTTCACCCTCGCCGACGACAACGATTTCCCCGTCACCGACCAGCCAACCCACCGCCTCGGCGTCACCAAGCCCGTCGCCGACAACATCGGCCTCGCCCAGCCCGACCCCCACAACCTCTCCTTCACAAACACCGAGTGCCACCCCAACGCCAACGGGCACGCCAAATAGTACCGGCAACACCATCGACCACCTTCTCGGCCTCTCGTCTAACGGGACTGACTACAACAACGACGGCATCATCGATACCGCAGACTGGATTTGGGAGATTTCAAACAAGTAAGTGAGCCTCCGATAGTTTCGCCCGACGCCTCCTCTCAACCGGGGAGGCGTCCTCGATTGAGACCAAACTCGCGTCGAAGAATGGCGGCCCTGAAGCATCGGAATTTTAGCGGTGCTTTTTTTCTTGATGTTGTACCTACCTGGCCGTCATCCCTTGGCGGAAGTCCTAAGCTCTGGTCGCTGATCGTTATTCGGCTGCCCTCGCAACACGGACCCTATCGCTCGCCAGGAGAAACCTGATGTACTCGCTCAAAGCTCTTTCCATCGCTACCGTTACCGCAGCTTCACTGATTCTGTTTTCAGGCTGCTCCACCGCTCAGAAGGGCGCCGCAAGCGCGGGCCTCGTAGGCGGCGTCACCGGCGCCGTCGTGGGTAACAACTGGGTCCCCGTGGGCCCGACAACCGGTGCCGTCATCGGTGGTACCTCAGGTGCCGCAATCGGTGGCCTCGTGGGCGACGCCTACGATCAGGTCACTGAGAAAGATATCGAACGCGAATTGCAAAATCTTCGCGCGGAGCTTGCCCAGAAGGAGCGGGAACTTGCCTCCCTCCGCGGCATGCAGCCCACCCCTGGAATCGATCAGGAAGAAGTCGACAACCTCCGCGCTCAGGTTGAGTCACTGGAGAATCTTCTCGCCGAAGCCCGCCTCAACGCGGAGCAGGGTCAGGGCACGAACGACGCCCTCGCCCGAGCCGAAGCTGACGCCCAGCGCCTCCGCGAAGAACTCAACAACTCTGCCGAGATTCGGGAGCGTTTGGAGAACACCATCGACCTCCTGACCGAAGAAATCGAAGCCCTCCGCTCGAAGATCGAAAACCGCGAAGCCACCCTCGCAAGCCTCAACGACAAGGTCGACTACTTGCAGACTTCCCTCACGGGGAAAGAGTCAGAGCTCGCTGGCCTCAGCGCCGAGCTTGAAAACATGAACGTCGAACTCGACCAGACCAGCCGTGGCCTCACGCTGACTATCGTCGACGAGTTCCTCTACAAGCCCGGCAGGGCAGAGCTTTCCGATTCTGGCAAGATTCTGATCGGCGATGTCGCGGCGATTATCGAAGATCGATTCCCCGGTCGCGAGCTCCTCATCGAGGGCCACACCGATGACCGCCCGATTGTTCACTCTGGCTGGAAGTCGAACTGGGAGCTCGGTGCACAACGCGCCATGAACTTGCTCCACGAGTTGGTCGACTACAACGGCGTCGACCCGAGCCGCGTGAGCGCGACGTCTTACGGCGAGTTCCGCCCGGCGACTGCGAACGACACCCGTGAGGGCCGCCAGCAAAACCGCCGTGCAGTCATCGTCATCCTGCCCGAGGAACTCCCCATCGAACGGCAGCAGCTCGCCAGTTCTCAGTAATTGCCAGTGACGTTTGAGGGACTCGCTCTCTCGAACCGGAGCGCCGGCCGGGGAAAGGACCCAGGGAACGGGAACCCCCCTTTCCCCGGCCGACGATCATACCCTCCCCCAACGAAGAGTCCCCTCCTATGTCTATACGAACTCAGCTAATCGTTTTCCTGCTCTGCGCCGCGCCGGTTTTCTTCCTCGCCTGCGCCACACCGGTCAGAGAAACCGGATTCCTGGAACACGGTTATCAGGAGTTCAACGTTACCAACACAGATGAAATGAAGGTCCGCATCATCGATCCGGAAAACTGGGAAGAGCCCGTCGTGTTCGCCGCTTACGAAAGAGAGCTCGCAATCCAGCGCCACGGCGAACAATTCGTCGTCAGGCCGGCGATGCTGGCTGGAAGTTTCGAAGAACTCGTGACCGCCCACCCGGTCGTCTTCGTCATACCCGAACCGATCTGGAACGTTGACCTGCCCTATCCCAACAAGCCGGACAAAAACGACGAGATCACCTTTACAGTGCGCGAGCGGCTCTACCGTTATCTCTTGCGGAAGTATCCTCACCCGACGCGCGTTCGCTATGCCTGCACCAGCGACGATCCGATGTTCGAAAACCATCGGTTCATCACGATCCAAACTCACCTGACGTGGTACGACAAAGGGTTCGCACCGACGCGGTACGTACTCGGGTGGGGAATCGGTCAGGCCTCGATCCAGATCGAAGGCGACATCTTCGACGGGTTCCCTCACGATGGGAAAAAGATCGCCGAATTTGCCATTCGCGCCGACCACGCAGGGTTCGCCCAAAACGGCCTCAACGTGAACGTGTTGGACTCTGCCTACTGTCTAAAGTACGCGGCGGAAGAGGCGATTCGGTTGTTCACAGAGGATCTTCCCCGCTTTGTTCCAGGCATCAATTACAGGCTCCACGGCGAGCTTCCGAATGTCGTCCGCGAGTCGACAGATCGTCGGCCACTCAATCTCGCGAGTAATTGAGCACCGCGAATTTAGGTGTAAACAGATTGCCTTCTCGACTGAATGCTTTTTTTCGTTGCGTCTCCCGGCGTGGAGACCAATCCTCGCTGAACCGGAATCAGAAATGACCCGGACATCTCAATCTTGGGAGAGAGAGATGACGGTGCTGAAGCACAGGACCGCGTTTTGGCTCATCGGAGCTTTTTTGGGATTTTTTGTCATCACCGCGACGCCATCGGCTGAAGCCGCTGGCCCGCTCTATGGCAGTACCTATCCCAGTAAGATCACAGGCAAGCTGTGGCGAGGCGTTGGTAACGTCTTGTTCTGCTGGTGTGAGGTACCTTATGAGATCAATCACGAGGTACAAAACACCGATATCTTCACTGGATCCATCGTTGGATTCTTCAAGGGTATCTACTTCACGGGCCAGCGGCTTGTGTTGGGTATTGTAGACGTCGTGACATTCCCCATCGACATCTACGGCAACAATTACCAGTCGATTCAGAGAACCAAATTCCCCTTCATCGACGAAGTGGAATAGCCCGGGCGGCGGCCCAATCATCGAAATGTTTCAGGAGGATATCCGCATCATGCAACGCTATCACAGGCTTTTTGTCGCATTCGTCATGGTCTTTGCAGTCGGTTTCACAACTCTCGCCCCCACCATGGCGACCGTTGCGCCTGCGCAGTCCGTCGACGAAGACGTCTATCGTGAGAACACGGACATCGAAAAGATTTTCCACAAGCTCGGCCGCGGCATCGTCAACGTGCTCACTGGCTGGGTCGAAATCCCCAAGAACATCGCCCGCGAATGGCGTCGCACAGACCCCTTCACCGGTACAATTCTTGGCCTGATCAAGGGCGTTGGCTGGGCAATCGCCCGCACCTTCGCAGGTTTCTACGAAGTCATCAGCTTCCCCTTCCCCGTTCCGCGCAACTACGAGCCGATCATGTACCCCGAGTTCGTACTGCCCACGGTTTGGGGGGATCGATTGCCTCTTTACCGCGATGAGTTCCTAGGAACCGGTGGCGGCATCGACCCGGCTCTCGACTACGGCTCACCTGCGGATACCTATCGCCGCTACTAAGCAGCTGCGTCAGACCACAACGATTCACATTCCTAAGCCGCAGACCTTCGGGTCTGCGGCTTAGTCTTTTTAGCGTCCGGGGCGGGGTTCTTGGGTTGGATGGCGGGGCGTGTTGGGTCGAGTTCAGCTCTTCGGCTGGGTGGTCGTCGCCTCGCGCAGATAGATTGCCGCCGCTTCTGAGACTGGTGTTACGTCGCCGCTTGCGAGCTTTCGCGCTCCGAGCACCGCAACCGCAGCCGGGGAGGCGAGCCGACGGTCGAGCCTCGCCAGCCGCCCTTTCTTCGCGAGATGCTCGTCATAGTACTTGATCGCGCCCTCGCCCGAAAAGAGACAATCGTCGGGAAGCCGCGCCCCCAACTCTTCGGCTGGGGCACAAAAGTCTTCTCCCTCACGAACCAGCTTCTCGCCTTCCACCCGAAAAACAGCCGCGTACACCTCACCAATTCTCGCGTCGATAGCAGGAACGACGTGCGTCATGGGCTCTCCCGACCACGAGTGGTGGGCAAGCGCCTCCAAAGTGCTAACGGTGATGAGGGGGATGCCGTTGGCGAAGGCGATACCTTTTGCCAGCGCAAGCCCGACGCGAACCCCCACAAACGACCCAGGGCCGCAAGTCACCGCGACGCCGGCGAGGTCGTTCCACTTCAATCCAGCGCTTTGCAAAATCGTCTCGGCCAACGGCATGATGCGTTTGCTGTGCTCGCGACTGTTTGTGACGATCGCCTCGCCGAGCAGCCGAGGCCCATCGATGAGAGCAACGCCGCCCGAGGGCGTGGAAGTTTCGAAAGCGATGAGTTTCAAACGGCGCTCCCCGGTCGAAAGTCGCCGCTCAGCGCGGAGAACACGAACGGCAGTCGCCCGCCATTGCCTGAAAATTTCATCTCTCGCGACTCCGCGTCCCAAGTCTTGAGGCGCAACTCAACGGTATCAACTGGGAGCGCGTTGGGAAACATCTCCGCCCATTCGACAACGCGAATTGCCTCGGCAGAAGCGGAGTCGAAGAACCCGGTGCTTTCGAGGTCGTCCTCCGAACCGAGCCGGTAGAAGTCCCAATGTTCGAAACGCCCGAAGTCCGTCTCGTAGTCGCGGCAGAGCGTAAAGGTGGGGCTTGGGACCGGCCCTGTGACACCAAGAGCGCGCGCGATGGCTCGCGCGATGACCGACTTTCCTGCGCCCAGCGGCCCGTTCAGTGCGAGTACATCGCCGGGCTTCAGAAGGTTCGCCAGCGCCCCGCCGAGCGAGATCGTTTCTTCCTCGCTGGTCGTCAAAAAGATGCCGCTATTGGCGTCGAACTCGTGAATCTTCCCCCAAATCGAGGGCTGGATTTGCAGCCGCTGCGTCTGGGATTCAATCGCTCTGCCCTCCGAGTCTGGCGCGGCCAACTCGTTCCACGCAGCGCACTCGATCGCGATCTCCGCAAGGGGCAAGTAGACGAAAGGGCGCGCGCCAATGAACGGGTGCGGGACCCGGAGGCGCTCGCTTTCGATCGTCTCGTCGTCGGCGGCGAGCAGGTCCAGGTCGAGAGTCCGCGGCCCCCACTTACGGTCGCGCTGCCTCCCGCAAAGATCCTCGATCTCCTGTAGTTTCGTGAGGAATGCATCAGGCGGCAGGGGAGACCTGGCCGCCACGGCGGCGTTCAGGAACGCTCCCTGATCGGTGTCGCCCCACGGTTCGCTTTCATAGAGCGCCGAAGTCGCGGTGATGTCCACGTCCTTCGAGCGATCCAGCATCGCGACAGCCTGTTCGAGCCAACGCCTTCGGTTCCCGACGTTCGAGCCGAGGCCGATGGCGTAGTGGCGATTCTCAGTCATCCTTCTTAGCCTTCTTTTTTTTCGCGGCGCTCGCCGACTTCGCCTTCGGCGGCTCGGCGATTTCGTATTTTTCCAATCGATAGCGCAGCGTCGCCCGAGACAGGCCGAGCAGTTTGGCCGCTGCCGACTTGTTGCTCTTTGTGCGGTCGAGCGCCTGCGTGATCAGTTCCTTCTCATGGGATTCCAGGTCAAACCCGACCTCTGGTATGCGGAAGGGTCGCCACGATGAAGGTACGCCGCCAGCAGCGGCAGACGCCTGAGTAGCGGCCGCCGCCGGTGCATCGCCGTTTCCGATGCCGAGGCTCGGCCCCTCCGATTCCACGCGCCCTCGCGTGCCGAACGACTTGAGCCTGTCGAGCGTGTCGATGCGCAGCAGGCCCGGTTCCAAGACATCGCCCTGCATGAGAATTACGGCGCGCTCTACCGTGTTTTGTAGTTCACGAACGTTGCCGAACCACGGATGAGAGAGCAGCGCGGACTCCGATTCTGGCGCGATCCGTGGGACTTTCTTCCCCATCTCGCGGCAGTACCGTTTGAGAAAGTGCTCCGTCAGGGGGATGATATCGCCGGGGCGGTCGCGCAGCGGCGGGATCACAATCGGGAAAACGTTGAGCCGGTAGAAGAGATCTTCTCGGAAGCTATGGTCCTTCACTTCGTCGGCGAGATTGCGGTTGGTAGCCGCCAAAAAGCGGATATCTGTCTGGACGGTTTTCAATCCGCCGACCCGCTCGAACTCCTGTGCTTCCAATGCGCGGAGCACCTTCGACTGGAGGGGGAGCGCAAGCTCGCCGATCTCGTCGAGGAACAGCGTGCCACCGCTGGCCAGCTCGAACTTGCCTCGCTTGGCATCGGTCGCGCCGGTGAACGCCCCCTTTTCGTGGCCGAACAACTCGCTCTCGAGCAAATTTTCCGGAATCGCCGCACAGTTAATCGCCACGAAGGGGCAGCGCGCTCTCGGCGACGCCTCGTGAATCGCCCGCGTCAGCAGCTCCTTGCCGGTGCCCGACTCGCCGTAGATCATCACGGTCGAGTTCGAGGGCCCGACCTGCTGGGCCAGCGCCAGCACTTCTAGCATCTGTGGGCTCTCCGCAATCATGGCGTCGAAGGCGTAGCGCGAACGCATTTCCGTCCGCAGCACCTTGTTCTCCATGATCAGTTGCTTGCGTTCGAGCGCCTTCTCAACAGCCAGATGGATGCGCGCTTCCTCGAAGGGCTTCGTGACGTAGTCCGTCGCACCGGCCGTCATCGCCTCGACCGCGCTCTCGATACTCCCGTACGCGGTAATCACGACGATCGGTGTTTCTGGTGATTGGCTCTTCACGGATTGGATGATCTCCAGCCCGTTGAGCTTAGGCAGGCGGAGATCGGTGATGACCATCTCCGGCGACTCTTCGGCGAACTTGTCGACGGCTTCCTGACCATCGGCGCACAGGATCAGCTCGTGCCCCTTGTTCCCGAGCAACATCCCGAGCAACCGGCGCATCCGGTCTTCATCTTCTGCGATTAGTATCTT
>JAUIJJ010000195.1 GCA_030431385.1 bacterium
CACGCACCACCATACAATGCATAGCGGCATGAGGATCAAGATAGCAATCCAGATCAGAACCTTTCTTTGCATGCTACGCTTCCCCATTCCAGCGAGGATCTCCTACTCTTGATGAAAGCGTCCAATGCGTTGTTGTACTCTCGTCTCTGAGGCGCTAGGGGAAAAAGGATCAAGTGAGCGCGGATTCAGTTCGAACGGGAGACTTGCAAAAAACTTGCAAATTCCAAGCAAAAAGCCGCCGAATGACCGGCGGCGGTGAGGCGTAAACTCAAGAGTGAAAATGGCACGCCCGGAGGGATTCGAACTCCCGACCTCCTGATCCGTAGTCAGGCGCTCTATCCAGCTGAGCTACGGGCGCACCGAGGAACGCGCGGCGGAATCGTCGCGCAAGAGTTGGGAACGGTAGGGAGAGCACCGTGCCCTGTCAAAGGTTTTCTTCCGCCCATTCTCGCAGCGGCGGTCCATGGTTCACCCCGCCGCGCAGCCACCCCGGAAACGCCTGTGGCCTCACGCTTTATCCCGCCGCCACCGGGACCCGGTGACTTTCCGATAGGCACGGCGGGTCGAATCCACTTGGCTTTTCCTATCACTGTGATTTCAGCCCATTGCAGCGCGCCCCCGGACGCGGCAAAGGTGCGATTTTTACTCTTAGGAGAATTCGGACATGGCCACATTTGAAGTGATCGAGCAGCAGGGTCTCAAGATGATCAAGGCAACGATCAATAACGAGACAATCCGCGCGGAGTCTGGCGCGTTGCACTACATGCAAGGGCAGGTGGAACTGGAGTCCTCCAAGCCCACCGCTGGCGGGTTCCTCAAGTCCATGGTGACGAAGGAATCAATCTTCCGCCCGACGTACAAGGGCACCGGCACCGTGTTTTTTGGCCCGCCGATCTTTGGCGAGTACATGCTCCTCAACATGAACAACGAGGAGTGGGTGCTCGATCGCGGCGCGTACGTCTGTTCAGACGAAAGCGTCGAGATCGGCGTCTTCCGCAACAAAGCTGTTACCGGCCTCGTCGGTGGCGAGGGCCTTTGGCAGACTCTAGTCAAGGGGAGCGGTCAGGTAGTGATGCAGGCGCAGGGGCCACTCCAGACGATCGACTTGCAGAACGATCGGCTTGTGGTCGATGGTCGCTTCGCGGTCGCGCGTCAGGCTCACCTGAGTTACGCCGTCCAGCGTGCGTCGAAATCGCTGCTTGGCTCGATGACTTCGGGTGAGGGTCTTGTAAACGTGATTGAAGGGACCGGGCGGGTCTATCTCGCGCCTGTGCCGAACATCTACGTCAGCTTGATCGACAGCGTGGCGATGAGGATGCCGATTCCCGGGGGCTAATCACCGGGAGTGAGGCTTGCATTGGAAGGGCCGCCTGTCTTAACTGGCGGCCCTTCTTTCATTTCACCCAGAGAAAGGTTTCACGTTGAAAGTTGTCTTCTACGGTACTCCCGAGTTCGCGCTGCCGACGCTCGAGCGCCTGATCGATTCGAGCCACGAGGTCGTGGCGGTTGTGACCCAACCGGATCGCCCTGCGGGACGCGGGCGAAAGCTCACTCCCCCGCCAGTGAAGGTCCGCGCACTGGAGGCCGGTTTGCCCGTCATCCAGTACAAGAGCGCGCGCGATCCCGAACTGCTGGAGACGCTGCGACCCTACGCGCCTGACGTCGCCGTGGTGGTCGCCTACGGGAACATCCTGCCCAAGACACTGCTCGACTTGCCAAAACACGGGAGCCTCAACATTCACGCTTCGCTCCTGCCCAAGTACCGCGGCGCAGCGCCGATCCAATGGGCCATCGTGAACGGCGAGACCAAGTCCGGCGTCTCGATCATGCAAATGGATGAGGGGATGGATACCGGGCCTGAAGTAGCCCGCGCCGAGGTCGATATTTTGGAGGACGACGACGCGATTTCACTTTCAGGTATGCTGTCGCTTCAGGGCTCGGCGCTGATGGTTGAGGTGCTCGACGAGCTCGAAGCGAAGGGGAGCCTGGAATCGACCGAGCAGGACCACGCCAGCGCGACGCGCGCGCCGATGATCTCCAAGGACGACGCTCGCATCAATTGGTCGCTCAACGCGGAAAAAGTCATCCTGATGATCAGAGGATTCCTCCCTTGGCCGCGGGCATGGACGATGAAGAAGGAAGACCGCTACGCCTTCACCGGCGCGGAGGCCTGCGCGGCGGAGTGGCTGCCCGGAAACGCCTTTGAAGATCGCATTCCTACGGGCGCCGTTCTTGAAGCCCTCAAGGGTCGCGGCTTTGCCGTTAAGTGCGGCGAGAAAACCGCCGTCTTGATCACGCGAGTCCAGCCACCGGGCAAACCCGAGATGGGCGGCTTCGACGCGGTGAATGGTGGCTCGGTCAAGATCGGTGATCTCTTCGAATAGCATGCTGTGAACGAACCTCTGCTCGACAATTCCAGCGCAACCGCCCTCAACGAGGTCGCCGGTCTGGCGGTCTTCGATGGCGTAATGATGCGCTCGCGGACCGGCTTTGCCGTGGCGCTTCGTCGAGAAGACGGCCGCATCTCCGTCAGACAGATTCCCTTCGCCGGTATTACATCTCGATGGCGGGCGCTTCGACTTCCCGTCGTACGCGGAGTCAGCTCGCTCTCCGAAATGATGGTCCTCGCAACGCGGGTGCTTGGCTATTCCTCCGGCGAGGGGGACTCGCAGGAAGCCGACTCTTCGAATGGCAGGCTAGGCGTATTGATCGCGACGTCGCTCACTGTCATGGCCTGCCTGCTGCTGATCTTGCCCGATACTCTCGCCCATCTGGTACTATCGAATTCTCTGGTCGAAGGACTGATCCTCGGCGAGCACCTACGCGAGTTTTCCGAAGCCGATCAGCCCTACCTTTTCAATCTGACAGCCGGCGCTTTTCGTTTCCTCATTCTGCTGGGGTACATACTGCTCATCTCACTTAACCGCGACATCCGCGAAGTCTTTCAATACCACGGAGCTGAACACAAAGTCGTCCATGTGCTTGAGAAGAACAAACAAGTGACAGTGGACCGCGCGCGCGAAGAATCCCGCCTCCACCCCCGCTGCGGGACAACGTTTCTCGCGCTGCTGGTACTCATCACGATTGTTATTTACGCAGCCGCCGACGCGCTGCTTCTTCTCTACGTGAGCGGCTATCCCGAATGGCCGCTGCTCGCGCGCAAGGCCATGGCTCTCGGCGTTCACCTCGCGCTGCTACCAATCGTGATTGGCGTCGCTTTCGAGCTCGTCAAATTTGCCGCGCGTCAGGAACGGCACCCCGTCTGGCGATGGGTCTTACTGCCCGGATTGCTCCTGCAAAAGCTCACGACAAGGGAACCCAACGACCACCAGTTGGAAGCCGCCATCGTCGCGCTGCTGGCGGCGTTGGCGATCGCCCCGGGTCAGGTAGAGGTCAGCCACTGGACGGTGCGCGGGCTCGAAAACGACGAGTCCGCCCCCGGCTACGTGAGAGTTTCCCCGGCGCGCCCCGCTCCCCCGCTACTTGCTAACGGCAGCTGAGCTGCCAACGGGATCGAGTAGCGGATTGTCCGCACCCGCCATCGCGCGAACCGGCGCGAAAACACTCACCTGAGCCGCTCCCGCGCTCAGCAGCCCGTCGGCTGCACCGGTCACCGTAGCACCGGTCGTCATCACATCATCGACGACCAAAAACTTCCGGCCTTTAACCAAGTCAGTTCGCTGCACGTGAAAAGCGCCCCGCAGATTTTCCATGCGATCTTCGCGGGAGTGAAACCTTGCCTGAGGCTTGCCGCGTCGGTTGCGGATCAACACCCCGCGCTCGGCCACGGGAAAGCCGGTGCGCTCGCTAACAGCATCAGCCACGGCCGCCGCCTGATTGAACCCGCGCCTCAGCTCCCTCCAGCCGAACATGGGAACCGGAACGATGATAGTGTCTTCATCAAGTTCTGCAAACCAGCGGTTGAGGGAAGGGAGAGCCAAGTCGACCAATCGCGGCGCCAACCAGGGCGCCCCGTGATACTTCATATTACGGACGATTTGACCTGCAGGGGAATCGTATGGAAATGCGGAGCGCGCAGTCTGAAAGGTCCTCTTCAGCCAACCGCACTCCACGCAGCGGCCGGGCGGCGTCTCGCCGGGCACGCTGCGCCATGGCTCGATGCCACAGTGGGGGCAGACACGTTCTTGATCGAATGGTTCGAGGAACGCCTTGCAGTCCTCGCAAAGCAGCAACCGCCTCGGGTCCTCAAGATCGATGCAAGGAACCAAAGATCGATGACAGGCCACGCACGCCGGTGGAAGGAACAGATCAGTGAAAGCGCGGAAGTAGCCGATCATTGGCCATTAGATCCAAGCGGCGGAGCTACTCTCTGCCAAACCCAAAGAGCCGACGTTTCTTCTTAGGCTCATCTGCCTTCGGCTCATCGTCTTTCCGGTCGAATGCTTCCTTCTCGCCCTCTTTGTTGAGGAACTTTTCGATATTCCTCGCGCCCTCGGTTGGTTTGCCGCGATCGAGGTCTCGAAGTTCCTCTGCGTCAGCAGTGAACACGTCCTCGTGTCCCTCGATACTCTCTTGCTCATAGATCGATTTAATATCGTAAGACTTGGGCCTGACTCGAAAGCCGGGTTGCTCCATGAGCGATTCGATTTTCGAGACAAGCTCGTCGGGCTTGAAAGGTTTCACGAGGTACTCGTTCGCGCCGACTCGCCGCGCAAAGGTCTTATCGCGATCCGCGCCCTTCGCCGAACAGATCATGATCGGAAGCCGCTGGAATGCACGGTTGGAGCGGAGCGACTGACAAAGTTGAAAGCCGTTCATCTTCGGCAACATGATGTCGATGATGAGCAAGTCCGGCTGATAGCGCACGAGCTTCTCGATAGCCTGCATGCCGTCGCTTGCGCTGACGACTTCGCAAACGCCTTCCAACGAGAGGCGGACTACCTCCACGATTTCTGCGTCGTCGTCGACGATCATCGCGCGCGGCTTTGCGGCTGGCTTGGCAGGCGCGGATGCCGGTGCAGGAGCGGCCGTTGGCGCGCTGCCCTCGGCTTCTGTCTGCCAATCGGCAGAGCCTGGCGACACAGGCACCTTTCCGCCCTTTTCCGCTTCGCGAATCTGTTCAATCGTGTGGCGACGACTCCGCTGGGCGGGCGGGGTGCGCTCGAAGAAAACATCTACGTTTTTCAGAAGACGCGGCGGGTCGAAGGGCTTCGTGAGGTACATGTTCGCACCACTCGCGTAGCCCTTCTTCATGTCCTCCTTGCTGCCAAGGGCAGAGAGAAACATCACCGGCAAGTCGTGGAAGCGCTCGTGTTTGCGGATCGAAGCACACGATTCGAAACCGTTCATGAGCGGCATCATCACGTCCATGAGCACGAAATCCGGTTCGTAGCGATCAACCTTTTCGAGGGCGTCGAGGCCGTCGTGAGCCTCGAGCACTTCGTACTTCGGTTCGAGGGTCGCTTTGATGATCGTCCGGACATCCGGCTCGTCATCGACTATGAGAATCCGCCACTTCATGGGTATGCTCTTTTCCTTGAGTGCCAATCTGGTCGGCCATGGTCCCCGTGCGGCCACCCTTGCCGCAAGGAAAAGCAGTCAACTCAAGCGTATTACGCGAATGCATACCGCGCCGTGTCGGGAGCGCCTTGACCCGTAGAAGCGCCGATTCCAACATCGAACCAATCACTTGAAGAAGGGAACCTTCCCATGTCCGGGATCACAGGAAATCTAGTCGTAGGCCAATCAGGCGGCCCAACCGCCGTTATCAATTCCAGCCTCGTCGGCGTCGTCACGAAAGCACTCGATGCCGCCGAGATCACGAATATCTATGGTGCCCGGAACGGCGTCGAGGGCGTGCTCCGCGAGGACTTCGTCGACATGCGCAAGCAGCACCCAAGGGAGCTCGAAGACGTCGGCGAAACCGTCTCCGCGGGGCTAGGCTCCTGCCGCTTCAAGCCGAAAGTCGAGGACTGCAAAAACATCTTCAAGATTTTCGAGAAGCACAACGTCCGCTACTTCGTCTACATCGGAGGCAACGACTCGGCCCTCTCCGCCGGGATCATCAACAAGATCGCCCGCGACTCGAACTACGAACTCCGCGTTTTCCACTGCCCCAAGACCATCGACAACGACCTTCTCGTGACGGATCACTGCCCCGGCTACGGCTCCGCCGCGCGGTTCGTCGCCCAATCGTTTATGGGCAACGATCTGGACAATCGCGCATTGCCCGGCATCAAAATCGACGTGGTCATGGGCCGCAATGCAGGCTGGCTGACCGCCGCGTCTGCGCTCGCGCGCATCAACCCCGGCGACGGGCCGCACATGATCTGCGTCCCCGAACGCTCCTACACCATCAAAGAATTCGTCACTCAGGTCGACAAGCTCTATCGCGCCAATAAGCGTGTCCTCGTCGCCGTCTCCGAGGGCCTTGCGGACGAAGACGGTAACGTCTGGCTACAGTCCGAAAAGATCCGCGCCGAGCTTCAGGAACTCAACATGCTCGACGTCCTGAACTGGATCGACGCCGCCGGAAAACTCGAAGACGCCGCAGGCGGTCCCAAGCTCGATTCCTTCGGCCACGCGCAGCTTTCCGGCACCGGCATGCTCGCTGACTTCCTTTCCGCAGTCGTGAAAATTCACCTCTACCGCGAGCACAACAAGAAGGAGCGCGTCCGCGCGGATACTCTCGGCTACGCCCAGCGCAGCTTTGCCGGCGTCTACAGCGAAGTCGACCTCAAGGAAGCCCGCATGGCCGGCGAGGCCGCCATCAACGTCGCCCTCTCCGGCGACCTCGACGGCTCCATCTGCTTCCAGCGTCACAACTCCCCCCACGGCAACTATGTCTGCGACACCTTCCGGGCAAATCTGGAAGACGTCTCCGGCGTTAACTTCCCCAAGGGCATGAAGCAGTACCGTCCCATGGAAGATCGCTTCATCACTGATGACAAGTTTGGGGTGACAGATGAATATGTCGAATGGGCAAAACCGCTGATCGGCAAACTCCCTGTGAAGGGCATGTTACAAGATATCAAAGTTGTCTCGTAGTTATTGACACGGGGCACCCCCACGCGCCTTCCTGATTCGTTGAGTTGTCGAATCCAGACCTTGGAAGGAACTTGCGTGTTGAAAACTAAAATCACCAATTTTGTTATGGTGGCCGCCTGCGTCATCGGGGCGGCCACTGCCTTTGCCGCTCCCCCGGCGGACTACTACGACACGATCACCGGTCAAACCGGAGCAGCCCTCAAAGAGGAACTGCGCCAGATCCTCTCCGGCAATCGCGGCTACACCGTTAGCTCGCTCTCCTACAACGGCGCCCGAGACGCGCTTCTCAACTCCGTCGACAACGTCGGCGGCGGCAATGTGATGCTCGTCTATACCAACGACGAACGGTCAACCTCGCTATGGGCGAGTACGATCAACCGCGAGCACGTCTGGCCTCAAAGCTATGGCGCAAGTGCCAGCCCGAAGAAATCGGACATGCACCACC
>JAUIJJ010000196.1 GCA_030431385.1 bacterium
AGCTTCCTCAAGATCGGCGACCGCGCAGCAGGCGCGATCAAGTCGGGCGGCACCACGCGCCGCGCTGCCAAGATGGTCGTCCTCGATATCGACCATCCCGACGTCGAAAACTTCATCAACTGGAAGGTGAAGGAAGAGCGCAAAGTCGCCGCCATCGTCAGCGGCTCGAAGCTCTGCAACCGCCACCTCAACGGCGTGCTCAAGGCCATCCACGGCGCCGGCGCAGAAGTCACCGACAAGTACTCCCCCAAGACCAACGACGGGCTGCGCAAGGCCATCCGCCTCGCGCGCAAGTCCATGGTCCCCGAGAACTACATCCAGCGCGTCCTTCAACTCGCCAAACAAGGCGTCACCGAAATCGAGTTCGAGGAATACGATACCGACTGGAACTCGGAAGCCTACGCAACGGTCAGCGGCCAGAACTCCAACAATAGCGTCCGGCTCTCCAACGCGTTCCTCGATTCTGTCGAGAGCGACGGCGACTGGAATTTGCTGCGTCGAACCGACGGCAAGCCAGCAAAGACTCTCCGCGCCCGCGACCTGTGGGAGCAAATCGCCGACGCCGCATGGCAAAGCGCCGACCCGGGCCTCCAGTTCGATACCACCATCAACGAATGGCACACCTGCCCTGAAGACGGCCGGATTGACGCAAGTAATCCATGCAGTGAATACATGTTTCTAAATGACACGGCTTGCAACCTTGCATCGTTGAATTTATTGAAGTTCTTCAACACCGAAAAGCAAGCGGTCGACGTCGAATCTTACGAGCATGCGATTCGAATTTGGACGACGGTTCTCGAAATCAGCGTGCTCATGGCGCAGTTCCCGAGCGAGAAAATCGCTCAGCTCAGCTACGACTTCCGCACGCTGGGGCTTGGCTATGCGAACCTCGGTACATTGCTCATGGTGCAGGGGATTCCCTACGATTCTCCGAAGGGCCGCGCCATTTGCGGTGCGCTCACTTCCATCATGACCGGCGTGGCCTACGCCACCAGCGCAGAGATCGCCGGCGAGTTCGGGCCGTTCCCGCGCTACCCGCAAAACAGCGAGCACATGCTCCGCGTGATTCGCAATCACCGTCACGCCGCCTACGATTCCCGCGACGACGAGTACGAGAGCCTCACCATCAAGCCGATGGGAATCGACGGACGCGAGTGCCCGGCGCAGCTCCTCGAACACGCCCGCCGCGCATGGGACCGCGCGCTGGATCTTGGGACCAAACACGGATTCCGCAACGCCCAGTCGACAGTCATCGCGCCCACCGGCACCATTGCACTCGTGATGGATTGCGACACCACCGGCATCGAGCCGGACTTTGCGCTGGTGAAGTTCAAGAAGCTCGCCGGCGGCGGTTACTTCAAGATCATTAACCAGTCAGTCCCCAACGCGCTTCATCGCCTCGGCTACGAAGAGGAACAGATTCAGGACATTGTGAACTACTGTCGCGGATCGCTGACGCTGGAGAGCGCGCCACACATAAACCAGGAAGCACTCGTCGGTAAGGGCTTCACCGAGGAAATGCTCGAGCGCATCGAGAAGGCCCTCGCAGGCGCGTTTGAGATTCAGTTCGTCTTCAACAAATGGACCCTCGGCGAAGAAAACTGTCGCAAGCACCTCGACCTCAAGGACGAGCAACTCAACGACTTCAACTTCAACCTTTTGGAGTTCTTGGGCTTCACGAAGAAGCAAATCTCCGAGGCCAACGACGCGATCTGCGGCACGCTCACCATCGAAGGTGCGCCGCACCTCAAGCCAGAACACTACGCCGTGTTCGATTGCGCCAATCGTTGCGGCAGGCTCGGGAAACGCTTCCTGTCTGCCAAGTCTCACATCTACATGATGGCCGCCGCCCAGCCCTTTATATCCGGCGCCATTAGCAAGACGATCAACATGCCTCACGAGGCGACGGTCGAGGATGTGAAGGACGCGTACATGCAGTCCTGGAAGGCGATGCTCAAGGCCAACGCGCTCTACCGCGACGGTTCCAAGCTCAGCCAGCCGCTCAACTCGACCTCCGAGCTTTTCGATCTCGAGGACGACGATGACGAAGCGCCGCTGACCTCCGATATGTCCCCAACGAAGGTCGCCGAACGCATCATCTACCGCTATATCAGCAAGCGTCGCAGGCTTCCCGATCGCCGCGCCGGCTACACGCAAAAATCCATCATCGGCGGGCACAAGGTGTTCCTCCGCACCGGCGAGTACGAGGACGGCACCCTCGGCGAAATCTTCATCGACATGCACAAGGAAGGCGCTGCCTTCCGCTCGTTGATGAACTGCTTTGCCATCGCTGTCAGTCTCGGTGTCCAACACGGCGTGCCGCTCGAAAAGTTCGTCGAGATCTTCACCTTCTCGCGCTTCGAGCCGAACGGATTCGTCATCGGCAACCCGCACATCAAGCGCGCGACCTCTGTGATCGATTATATCTTCCGCGAGCTGGCGATCAGCTACCTCGGCCGCACAGACCTCGCCCACGTCAACCCCGAGGACATCCGCCACGACGCCGTCGGCCAGGCGACGGAAAAGGTCGACTTCGAGGAAGAGGAAGAAGAGACGATCATTCATGACAGCAGCGATATGATCGACCCCAAACTCATCCGCCCCGAGCCCTCCTCCCACCTCGATCCTCTCGGCACGAACACCCCCGTCCCGAGCAAGCCGACAAACGGTGTGGCGAACGGCTCGAACGGTCACACAAACGGCACGAACGGCAGCGCCAGTTCAGCAACCGCCACCGCCGTGAAGCCCAAAGAAACCAAGACTGAGCTAGTCCGTCGCGCTCGACTGATGGGCTACGAAGGCGAAGCCTGCCCGAGCTGCGGCAGCTTCACCATGGTTCGTAACGGCACCTGCCTGAAGTGCGAGTCCTGCGGCGGAACAACGGGATGTAGTTAATGTCATTCGTCGACGAGTTCAAAGAGTTCGCCATCAAGGGAAACGCCGTCGACATGGCGGTCGGCATCGTCGTCGGCGCAGCATTTAACAAGGTCGTACAGTCGATTGTGAACGATCTACTGATGCCCCCTCTGGGGATGCTGATCGGCGGCACGAGATTCGAAAACCTGAAGTTCATTCTGAAACCTGCGGAAATGGGTCCCGACGGGATAACGCCATCGCCAGAGGTCGCCATCGGTTACGGTCAATTCGCCAACACGATCATTGAATTCCTCATCGTCTCCTTCACCGTCTTCGTGGTTGTGAAGTTCATGAACAGCCTGATCAGGAAGCGTGAAGCGGAAGAACCAGCCGCCGCCCCAGCAGCACACACACCCTGATCCCTTTCGTCGCGCTGGCTTAAGCTGGCTTAAGGTCATAGGAATATCTCGAACGTGTATCTCCGCACGTTTGGCCAGACTCTACTCAGGAGACGTCAGTCGCCTCCCCCCTAGGCACTCCATCCACCCTCTCCATCAGGCTTGCACAGATGACCCGATCCGAGGGGCCACATGTGGAATTCCATTTGGACGGAGACATTCGAGCAGTTCCATGTGTGCACTTACATAGGGAGTGCAAAATTAAACGCCCGAAGCGAAATCGTCGGCGTCTGCGCCTCATGTCAGTTCGATCACTAGGCGGGAATCAACTCCCCCTCAGAGGGAATCCTGTGGTAAAGCCATTGAAAACAGGGCGTTTGGGGACTGGCGTCCGGGTATCCTGACATGGAGACTGATTGAGGTCTGTGATTTTATTCTGAGGCGACTGAAGATTTCGGTTGATTCGCCTGAGAGGATTGGCGAAGGTTTTGCGCATCGCTTGACTGGAGGATTGAAATGGACAGCGCATCTGAGACAAAGTCGGCAAGCTTCCCATACTATGCGCTCGAAGAGGCACTCGAGCTGCTGGATCTAGTCGTCAAAAATTCTGGCCACGGCCCATATCTGCGGGAGTCGCTCGTCAATGCACTCGGACACGACCGAGAAACAGGTTCGAGCGCCAACAAGATTGGCTCTCTCGGCCACTATGGATTGATTTCGAAAGACGGTGACCGTTACAAGCTAACTGAAACTGCGAATAGAATCGTGGCACCTACTAGTTCTGACGAGTCAGCGTTGGCTATAACGGAGGCGGCATTCCATCCACACATCTTCGGGCTTCTAATTGAGAAGTACTCAGGACTTCCCCTTCCCGTCCTCTTGCCAAACATTATATCTAGGGAATACGGCGTGGCGCAGAAGCGCGCAGGCCGAGCAGCAAAGGTATTCAAACAGACTTTGGAGTTCGCAAATCTCTACAGAAACAATCGCATCGAGGTCCCAGAATCTGAGAAATCGGGGGCAACGGAAAAGCTTCCCACGGCAGAAGCCCTCGAAACGACCGCTTCATTCCTTGATAGCGGGAATTCTTCCTCGCCTCCCATCGGGCGACCTCCAACCCGGCTCGATACGTCCACGTACTCTCCCAACGAGCCCATCGATCAGGGGTACTCGATTCCTCTCTCGCGGGGGCGCACAGCACGCCTGAGCCTACCTCGCGGTATGGATAACAAGGACGTCGAGAGGATTTTGGGGTGGATCGGCCTGATGCGAGAAGTCCTCACAGAAAAAAACGAAGATTTACCGGAAGGGGGTGACGATACGAATAAGTCGACTGAAACAAACACCTGAAACTAGTGAGGCGGGTAGCTTGGCCGCCGTCCCGCCTCACATAACGTCTTACCGAAAGCAAAACCGAAGTTCCGCCTCCGAAACAGACTCATGGCCGTTTGATGTAGCGAGGCGCAACTCCAATCCTCCACGGAACTGAGCTTCGAAGCTCAGTCGACTCCCAAAAGGAATTGGAAGACTATGATTGTAGTGTCTTACGATCTCGTTGGACCCAAACGCGATTACTCGACTCTGATCGATGCCATTCGCCGATTGGGCGAGGCAGTTCGAGTTCAAGGCTCAGTTTGGGTCATCAGGACGCAGCTTTCTAGAGAAGTGGTGCATTCGAGGCTGGCTCCACTAATCAGAGGTGCGGACAGGTTAATCATCGCATCTATTCCTGAGCAGGATATGATCAATATCTAAGGTCTCAGGTACTGAGATCTTGGATCACCTTGGATCATTTGGATTTCCTTTGATCCCCGACCCTGCGACGCTCCAAACTCCGCGGCCTTGAGAACCATCTCAGCCGCGGAGTTTTCTTTTGCCTTCAGGTATCTCGCAGTTTCCCCTCAACCTCACGCCCGACCGACTACAGTTCGACGAGCAAGCCTTCCGGCTCATCTCCGAAACGCCCTATTCGGATGAGCGTTCCGAGCGCGTCATGCTCTCTCCGGAAGTGATGGCGCGGCTCGACAAGTCCCGCGCCGCCGTCATGCGGATCGACAAGGCCGAGCGCCCCTACTACGGCATCAACACAGGCTTTGGCCCGCTCTGCCGCACGCGTATCCTCCCCGAAAACATGGGCCAGCTTCAGGTTAACTTGTTGTTGAGCCACGCCGTGGGCGTCGGACCCGCCGTGCCCGATCCGGTCGTCCGACTGATGCTGCTCAGCAAAATCGCCGCGCTGTCCCAAGGCCATTCCGGCGTCCAGCCCACAATCGTCGAGCGGCTTTGCGATTTTCTCAACGAGGACCTCTTGCCCGTCGTCCCTGCGCAGGGGAGCGTCGGCGCATCAGGCGATCTCGCCCCGCTCGCCCACATGGGGCTTCCGCTCATTGGCCTGGGGCGCGTGCGGCTTCGCGGCACCGAGATGGACGCGGCGGAAGCCCTCGAGGCCTGCAACCTCGAACCCATCGCCCTCGGCCCGAAAGACGGCCTCGCGATTCTCAACGGCACCCAATACATATCCGCCTACTCCGCCTATACACTCACCCGCGCGAAAAATCTTCTGCGCTCCGCAGACATCGTGCTCGCGATTTCTCTGGAGGCCCTGCGCGGCTCCAACCGTCCCTTTGATCAGCGGCTCTTTGAGCTGCGTAGCAGCGGCCGCGGCGCAGACTGCGCGGCCAATATCCGTACCCTCATGGAAGGCTCGGAGATTCTCGAAAGCCATAAAGACTGCTCGAAAGTTCAAGACCCTTACTCTCTCCGTTGCGCCCCGCAGGTCCACGGCAGCGCACGCTACACCATCGAAAATGCGTGGACGATTTTGGAAGAAGAGTTCAGCGCCGTGACCGACAACCCCATCGTCATGGACGACGGCGACGTCATCAGCGCGGGCAATTTCCACGGCGAACCGCTCGGCATGCAGATGGATTTTGCAGCCATCGCCATCGCCGAAATCGCCAACATCAGCGAGCGCCGCACCTACCTCCTGCTCGGTGGCGAAGACGAGCTTCCCCGCCTTCTCATGAAGGACACCGGCCTCAATTCCGGCTTCATGATTCCGCAGTATACCTCAGCCGCGCTTGTCAGCGAAAACAAGGTGCACTGCCATCCCGCCACCGTCGACTCGATCCCGACCTCCCTCGGACAGGAGGACCACGTTTCCATGGGAAGCATCAGCGCACGCAAGGCACTGCAAGTTCTCGAAAACGCCGAGGTCGTCCTCGGCATCGAGCTTATGTGCGCAGCGCAAGGCATGGACTTCCGCCGCCCGCTACACGCCAACAAGGCCCTCGAAGCCGGCCACGCCGCAGTCCGTATGGCAATTCCCCACGCCGAACAAGACCGCCTCTTCACCCCCGACATCAACGCCGCAACCAACCTCATCCGAAGCGGCCAACTCGTCGCAGCAGTAGAAGGCGAACTGGGAGAAGGATTGCGGTGAGACAGTAAACCCTGATAAGCGATGGCAGAAGTGTTTCTTTCGGGGAGGCGACCACGTGAACTAATGGGCCTCGACGACGAAGCAACTGAAGCTAACAGAATAATACTGAAGAGATACGAGGCTTGCGAATGAAGTTTAGACTGAAAGTTGTGGATGTATTCCTCCTTACAGACTTGGGAACATTGTTATTGTGTGAAGATGTGCCATCTTGGGTGCGGAATTCACTTCCATTTAAAGTGCGCGTAGAGGACGAAACAGGCGACCTTGTAAAGGAGATTAGTCTCGATTCTATCGACTTAAGCACGTTTGCTTATCGGCGTGATTCTATCGAGTTAAACAAGCACATTATTCGACGGTTTAGTGGACGAGAGACGACTCTAGTTTCGAAGGAATTTCACAGTGAAATCAGTGAGCGTGCTTCTGATGACGAACTGTACTTGGTATATGATGACGTGGAGCTCTGACTAACATGTGAAATAGATGGTGTTCCCCTCCTCAAATGCAGCTCCACCTTCGACCAGAGTATTCGTACCCTTATCCGGGCCTGGAGGAGGTTCGGATCGATGGGACGACGGAAGCAACACTCTCCGCATCTTCTGAGTTCGAGCACTCTTGAGTTGATTCCCACAAATCTCCACGGCAGTATCCTCCCACGTTGGTTTGGCATCAGATCTACGAGGAGTCTGAAAATGATACCCTATGAAAGTCTCGTGAGTCTCGAAGCGCGTTTGTATGGTGAGGCGTC
>JAUIJJ010000197.1 GCA_030431385.1 bacterium
CATGACGATCTGTTCGTCGGAGGCCGTGATGTTCGAGGTGACGCCTTGAACGACGACTTCGTCGGCGATCAGTGTGAAACCATCGGTGTCGATGCAGCCGGTGGCGATGCAGGTGTCGTCGAAGGTCAGCGTCGAAGGATCGACCGGATTGTTGGCCAGGTCTTTCCACACTGTCGATTCGGTGATTGCGACGGGCCAACAGGTCAGGAACACCATGCTATCGTTGCCGCTGGACATGTAAAAGCCCTCGTAGGTGTCGTCACACGGGTCCGCCTTGGCGACCTGTGCGAATTGTGCGAGGACACAGAGCGCGAGTAATGCAAACAGCTTCTTCATCCTGAAATTTCTCCTTTAATCGGTGAGGTATTCAGCAGTGCCAGTTGACCGACTCTTTTTTTCAGGCAGGTGAAAAAAAACTTCAACCCATTGGCACTACCCATTGAAACGAGTTGCCGCGACCATGGCGAGCGAGCCGCAAGACCTCGACAGCGAAACTTTCAAGGCATTCCGGCAGGGCTCTCAAGAGGCCGCCGGGCGGATCGTGGACCTGTACCATCTGAGGCTCTACTACTTCGCCCGCCACTTCACTCGCGACCGCGAACTCGCCGAAGACGCCGTGCAGGAGTCGTTCATCGAACTGCTGCGTCAGCGGAGCAAAATCGGGTCGCACACGAAGGTCGGCTCGTGGCTGTTTACCCTCGTTCGGAGGAAGGTCGCCCGCCACATCGAGCGCGGAGCAGGGCGGCGGGAAATGCCAGTGGGCGACGATATGCCCGAGACGCCGCTCGCTCCCGACCAGCAACGCGGGATGCTCGAAAGCGGCCGCCACCGGGTGCTCGACAACGCGTTGCAGGCCGCCTCGGACGATGATCGCGAAGTGCTAGTGCTCAAGTTTTTCTGTGGAATGAAGGTGCGCGAAATCGCCGACTTGCTCTCCATTCCCCAAGGCACCGCCGGCGTTCGCATCGCGCGAAGTTTGACGAGACTAAGAAGCTGGTTCGAAACGGAAGGGATGTCGTTGGAGGACCTCCTCGATGAGTGACGAAACAAGACAACTGGAGGAAGCGATGGATTCGGCCGGTGCGGCCTGGCGCGAAGAGCACGCCCCATCGGCTGATTTTTCCAGCCGGCTCAAGGCGTCGCTTCTCGCAGAAACGAGCGCGGACGTCCGTGAAATCGCCCCACCCGCGCACTCTCGTACCCGGTACGTGCTGACTGCTGCTGCGGCCGTTCTACTCGCCGTTGCAGGCATCGGGTACTGGTCCACTCGCAGTAACCGCGAGCACATCGACCTGCTCTACGCCGCCGGTTCGATGCTCTCATCCAACACGACCTTCACCAATGGCGACGCGATCCAAACAGGCGCGGGCGCGCAGGCGATTTTGTGGTCCGACGAGCAGCGCGTGACGCTCTTTCTGTCGGAAGAGACGGAGATCCACGTCATTGGCGAGGACCGCATCGCGCTCGCCAGCGGCGAGCTTTGGGTGAACATCGAGCCGAACTCCGGCTTTTATGAGGTGACAACGCCAAACGCGGCGGTTACTGTTAAGGGCACTCGTTTCGGCGTGAAGGTCGGCCCCGAAGGCACCCGCGTCTCGATTGAATCGGGCGAAGTCACCGTCAAAGCGGGCGAGCAGGTGGAGGAGCTGATCCCCGGCAAGATCGCGAATATCCCCGGCGAGGGCACCACCGAGTTGGAAACTTCCAGCGCCGAGCGGCCCGAGTGGGTAGTCGAGTTGGAAAAGGACTTCATGCGCAGCGCGGCGGCGCGGCGCTATCCCTCCGGATGGTCAGGAAAGCAGCCTTAGCACCATGAGCGAACGGCGTGCGTTTACCCTCATCGAGCTCCTCATCGTGGTGGCCATCATCGCCATCCTGGCCGCTATTGCTGTCCCCAATTTTCTCGAAGCACAAACCCGGGCAAAGGTCAGCGCCGCGCGGTCAAACCTCCGCGCGGGCATGGTCGGGCTGGAATCCTATCGCGTGGACGAAAACCACTATCCACCCGCTGTGCCTCAATTTGCCGAAGACGCCCTCGGGATTCTGGCGGCGGTTCAGCTCAGGCTTGTCACGACGCCCATCAGCTACATCGGCCCCGGGGCGTTTCGCGATCCCTTTGGCGGTCCGGTCTTTTACTCCCAGCTCCAGCAAATCCCCATCGTGAACCCGGGGCTGGTCGACCCCAACGGCCTGCTACCGAATCCTTCCGTGTCGCTGCTGTATCTGCACTTTCCCTCCGTCGCGGAGACGTTCCACGACGAGCGCATGGCGAGCGAAATGGTCGCACTGGTGTCCGTCGGCCCGGACAGCGAGGATTCCCTCGGCGGTTATTCCCAGTTGTCACCAGTCGTCTTCGCGCAGCACTTTCCTTACGCTCCGGTCAACGATCCGATCGAGACGATCTACGACCCGACCAACGGAAGCATCAGCCCCGGCGACGTCGCCGCCTTTGGCGGAGTGCTTACGAAAAACGACTAACCCAGGACCTGCTTGGATTTCATAACACACAGCCTGATCGGCGCCGGTGGCGCGCGCCTCGCGGCACCAAGACGCGAGTGGCTCCCCCAGCTCTCCCTGGCGGGTCTGCTCGGCAGTCTCGTCATGGACAGCGATAGCTGGCTCTACCTAATCGGGCCGAACTACTATGGGCTGTATCACAGGGTCATCACACACTCGATCATCGGGCTGACGGCTTGCGCGCTCTTCGCGGCGACCGTGGCGCGAGCCGTCGCGTGCAAGGCGTCGTGGCGTCGATTCGGATGGTTTGTTTCGGCGAACCTGCCCGAGGACGATACTCCCGACGCCGCGCCGTTCCGCTGGTTCCTGCTCATCGCAGCCATCGCGGCGGCCATGCACTTTTTAGGCGACGTGATTACCGGCTTCGGCAACATGACGCCGCTGTGGCCGTGGAGTTGGTGGGACGCGAGTCTGCGTCTGGTGAATTCGTTCAGCGTGACGATCTTCACCGCGACACTCGCGTGGCACATTGTCCTGCGAACGCGCGGCGGAACGCGTCGGCGCGAGCTGATCATCACCGCGTGCTGGGCGCTCTTCGTCGCCGCGTATCTTGCGCTGCGCTGGGTCCTGATCGAAACCGGCAGCGCTCAGCCTGCGTTCATCTGACGGCGCTCGGGATCAGTCTCCCGACCGGACCTTGATCTTCTGAATCGCCCGATCTGCATGTTCGGCCTCGCTGCGCCAAAACGCGCTCCCGGCGAGGAACAGCTCGCGTTGGGCCGTTAGCACATGCACAGCAAACTCGGGATCAACGCGCTCCAGCGTCCGAACGTAGGCACGCGCGGCGGTTTTCTTGAGCTGATTGAGGCTTGGACATTCTTTCATCACCATTCGACTCCTATCCCTGATAGCTAGGCAAAACCTCCCACAACCACCAAACAAACGCAAGCCCGGCGGGAAAACAAATGGGATGTCTTTCTTGCCTGAAACGCCCCCACCGAAAAACTGTGTCCATCCTCATCCATCTGTGGCTAAGTTCGCGGTTGGTTTCTGACTTTCAAGGGCCGTTGCAGGTTCGTCATACGCGCCAGCGGGCCGCTGGCGATCCCAGTAGCGCCGCCATTACTTCCCTGCTTCTTCACTGTCGTCTCGCTCGAAGCGGACGCTTCCTGCCAGAAACGCCCCCGCCGAAAATCTGTGTTCATCCTCATTCATCCGTGGCAAAACTCGCGGTTGGCGGCACGCCGGTGCGCCGGTGCCTGCGACTTAACCCTTGCTCGGCGGCGGCAGGCGGCGATACTTCACCCGCTTCCGGCGAAACTGCCGGGACACGACGACACACTGGAGCACTGATCCATGGCTGAGGCACGTATTCCCGGCTTCCACGAAATGGCAGAGGAGCGGGTTCTCCTCGTGACAAAGAACAAGATCACCGGCGCAGAACGCGTCGATTGGTGGCCCTCTGTCGAGGAAGCTGAGAACAGCAACATGATCGTGCTCGAAGAGCGCCGCCGGATTTCCACGCCTCGGAAGAAGAAGGTCCACGAATGGACCGGCCTCAAGCTCATCGCCCGGCTCCTGCTCGGCCCCAGCGGCACCCAGGACAACTACATGCGCGAGCGCCCTCTCCGCCAAAAAGAATTCTTCGAGTCCGTCGACGAGAAAATGAAAGACACCAACCCCAAGTAACCCGCCTCCAAGACGCCCACCCCGATCCGACCAGAGAGCATTGCGTATATAGGCTGGAATCTGTCCAAAGGAGGGGAGCGATTCACCGCACCAACAATGATTCCGTCCAATAAAGAGTTCGGGTTCTTCGTCCTAGCGGGATTGTTCCTGTTCACAACCCACCCCCACGTCCACGCCGCAACACCGACGCCTACCCCAACACCGACCTGCAATCCGCTATCGATACCGGGCACTTTTGGGATACCGCTCGATCCGCTGCCGACATATGTTCCTGGCGAGTCTCTGACGCTGACGATACAGCCTTTCGAAGGGGACTACCCAACGACTCCAACTACTATTCATTGGCAGAGTAGTTTTGCTTCTCCGTTCGATGGTGAATTGACCGAGCAATTCACATTTCCTTCTCCAGGTGAAAATGAGATATTCATGAGCGTGGGTGTTCTGGGTCATGGAGTAGGTCCAGAATGTCCCTCTTGGTTTTCCAGCGGAGTCTACCGCGCACGGCGGTTTGATTTTGTTTCTCCCACGCCAACGCCGACTTCGACTCCTACGCCAGCTTGCACTCGTCATTGTGGGAATTTGCTCTATCCAAAGCCGTTCACCAATGACGTGCCGACATCATTCGTTCTCATTACGGAACCTCCGATGGAGTTTATAGGTCTTGAACATCAGGACGGGCCGTCTCATCCGGCGACCTATATTGGTGAGAACTGTTACCTAGTCGAAAATCTCCTGCCGTCGAATACATATTACGCCTACGTCAGAGACTGCTTTGATTGTAATGGTGTGCCGATCATCGGCTTTGCGGTTTTTGAAGTTGCTGCGTCGCCCGAGTTGGCAGCGATTCCACCCACCTGCTCCGTGCCGACGGTGACACTTACTCCGACGATGACGCCGACTTTAACTCCTACCCCTACACCATCGCCGACGCCGATCGTTAAACCGACCGATTCCCCAACACCAATGCCAACAGAGTCACCCACGCCGCCTACCCCGACGGAAACTATCATCATCACCCCGACGCCAACGCACACGCCAACACCTCCACCGACGGCGACGCCTGCACCGGTTATGGGCGATGGGTGGATTATGGAGGGAGCGCAGTTGTGAGACACCGGCCATCGTTGGCGGTGACCAATTGCACAGTCCGCGTTTGGCCCCTTTAGTTGTTGTCTTGGTGGGCGGTGAGGCGCACTCCGGAGGTGATGCCTTCGACCATGAGGCGCAGTTCCTCTGGGCTAGTGGCGTAGGCGAGCGCGGCTTCGTAGGTCACCAGTTCCTTTTGGATCAGCTGGAACAGCGACTGGTTGAAGCTCTGCATTCCCCAGTGTCCGCCGTCCTCGATGCACGGGAGCAGTTCCATCGTCTTGCCCTCGTTGAGCAGTTTCTTGACAAGCGGGGTAGCGACGAGAATCTCGCACGCTGGGACACGGCCGTTGCCGCGCTTGAGCGGGAGGAGCCGTTGGCTAATCACGCCGCGCAGACCAAGCGCCATTTCCATGCGGATTTGCTGGTGCAGGTAAGCGGGGAAGAAGTTGATGATACGCTCGACCGTCTGCACGGCGTCGATGGTATGGAGCGTCGAGAGCACGAGGTGACCGGTTTGCGCTGCGGCGATGGCAGTGTTGACAGTTTCCAGATCGCGCATCTCGCCGATCAGGATGACGTCGGGCGCCTGACGCAAAACGTGACGCAGCGCGTCGGCGAAGGACTTCGTATCGAAGCCAACTTCGCGCTGGCTGATGATCGCCTCGTGGTCGTTGTGGAGGAACTCGATCGGGTCCTCGACGGTAACGATGTGACACTTGCGGTGTTGGTTGATGTGATTGATCATCGTCGCCAGCGTGGTCGACTTGCCGGAACCGGTCGTGCCGGTCACCAGGATCAGCCCGCGATTCTTCTCTGAAAGCTGCCGTACCGAGTCGGGAAGGTTCAGGTCGCCGAAGTTGAAATCGGGCGTACTGATGTGGCGGAAGACCATGGCGATGGTGCCGCGCTGGCGGAACAAATTCACGCGAAAGCGGCCAACGCCACGAATGCCCAGCGCGAGATCGAGCTCGGGGATTTTCTCGAAGCGTTCAATCTGTTCCTCGGTCATCATCCCGTAGGCGATTTCTTGAACGTCCTCCATGCCCAACTCGCCGTAATCCATCGGTTGGATGCGACCGTCCACACGGCAGTGTGGCGAAACGCCAGTCTTTAGAAAGAGATCGGACGCACTGCGCTCGACCATTTCCTGCAAGAGGTCATCAAGACGAATTCCGAGCATGGGCGGAAAACCTTTCGGGGAGTACACTTATTGAACGCAATTTGCCGGGAAAGGGATGTGATCGGCAATCAACTTCTTTGGGTTTGTGCAAAAATCAGGGAATTCCACGAAACCGCCGACGGCGGCGCATCAGTCCTCGGAATCGCTCTCGTGGCCGTTTGACTTTTCCTTAGGCGGCCTCGGGCGAAAGACGCCATGGTCGAGGAACAGGTTCGCCATGTGGGCAGTCTGCGAGGAGAAAGTGAGCTTCGAGTGGTTGGAATTCAGCAGCACAAAGTCCCTCATGCCCGGCAGGATCGTCTCCTCCACGGCCACGACTCCGTCGTTGTCGCCCTCGATGCCGAACCAATTGCGTTTACCTTCCGGCGTTCCGCTGCCTCCGGCGATCACGCCGACCTCGGCACCCTTCAACAGCCCGGCGTGGTGGACGATTCCTCGGGGAGAAGGGCGCAGTTGCAGCGCTGCCTCGCCGTAGACCCACGGGAACGCTTTCCCCATTTTTTGGTCGAGATGGTCCGCCAACCAGCTTCCCGAGTTGGGCGTCCCGATCATCACCGCGCGCCGCAGCCTGGGCATCTCGCAATGGTTCATCGCCCAGCGTAGGATGATCCCTCCCATGGAATGGCAGACCGCGTCGAACCTCTCGAGGCCAAGCTCTTCCACAGCCCGCGAGACAATCAGTGCACACTCGGGCAGGTCGTTGGTCCACGTGTTGAAACGGATGACATGAGTCCGCCTGCCATACCGCCGCAGGCGGAACGCCAACGGCTCCATGACGAGAGCAGGAACCGACAGGCCATGAATCAGCACCACCGGCGGAGCATCCCCCTCCGCCCGCCGCTTCTCCTTCATCAACATCTGCCGAAGTTTCGCAATCTTGCTCATCGACAGAATTTGAAGGCCACAACGCACGGGAACGCAACTGTCGCGTGCGGCAAAAGTCCGGGCTTAGGGTTGACGGAGAGCCGAATTCCGGCTGGATAGACATAGCACACAGAGAGGCTGGCCCCGCCCTTGAGAACTCA
>JAUIJJ010000198.1 GCA_030431385.1 bacterium
TGGCCAGGGGCGTCGGGCCCGAGGGCCTCCCACAGCGCCGGTCCGAGGAGCAGGCGCGCGCTCGTCCTGGCGACGTCCGCCATCGATTTGATGTAGAGTGGGCGCGGGGAATCGGGTTCGGCTTCCAATAACTCGTTGAGGATGGCGATGGACTTGGTGATGTTCTCATGAGCCGATTCCGGCTCGTTGAGGCGGAGTGAAATGATTGCCTTTTGATACCAGCCGATGGCGACCGATGATTGCCACTCCACGTTGTTAGGATCGCTTGCTGATAAGTCTTGGGCGATCATCATTCCTTTGGTGTATGCAGTTTGCGCGGCGGGCCAATCCTCCAATGCCTTGTACACGGAGCCGACTCGGTTCAGGGCGACGCAGACGTTGTAACGCCATTCAAGATTGCTCCTATCCAGTTCGGAGAGTTCCTCCGCTATATCGAGTGTCGTCTCGAATGCGTCGAGCGCCTCGGAGGTTTTTCCCGCAGAAAGCAAAGTGTCGCCCAGATAAGTATGGGCGACGTAACTCCCGACCTTCCATTGGGCATTTGTTGGGTCGGAGTTGGTGAGGCTTAGAAGTGTGGCCGTGTTCTTTCGGAGAGCGTTGAGCGCCTCATCGTATCTGCCCGCTTCTTCGAGCATCGACGCGACTCGCCCCCAGGCGTCGGCAACGCCGTATTGATACTGAAGATTGTCTGGGTCCAAGGTGAGTAGTTTCTCTTCACTGGCCAACCGTTGCTCGTAGGCGTGGGCGGCATTCTCCAAGTCATTCATCGCGTGATAGATCAGACCCATTTGATTCCATGCGGTGGCGAGGTCTGATAGGTGGGACTCGCTATGAGGTGCGCGGTTCACGAGGTCGAGAATAGTAGCCAAAGACTTGTCTAAGGACTCTTTGGCCTCGTGCAACCTGCCTAGCTTATGTTGCATCAAACCCGTTTGACTGTACGCGGCAAATAGGTCTCGCTTGACCGCTTCGTTTTCTGGCTCTTGAGCCACAGCCGATTCGATGATCGCCTGTGCAGAAGTTGCGTGTTCCAGCGCACTAAGCGTATCACCATTATAGCTCTTGATTCGCCCGAGACGAGAGTACAATCCAGCCAACTCGACTTGAAACCTGATACTATCGGGATCAGCCTCGATCATCCGAGTGGAGTGTTCCATCGCTCGGTTGACAGCTTCTTCTGCGCCGCCGAGGTCCCCTTGCGCGTACCATACGTCTGACATTTGGCGGTGGAGGATGAGGTTTAGTTCGAGATCGGCGACGCTCAACAATCCTGGGTCTCCAGACTCGATGAGCTCTCGGGCTTTTCCGAGTACCGAATCCATCACTTCCAGCCGGCCAATTGGTTCGAGCTCGGCGGTAAGGTCCGAAAGCATGAACGCTAGAAGTTCCTGCGTGTCCTTCTCGGATTTCTCGGCTGCGAGCCGGTTCGTTTCCGCTTCTTTCGCGCGGATAACGGAGAGCGATTCGGCTTCGAGTGCGCGATCGCGCTGAATCATGGCGATGCGGTTGGAGTCTTTAATCTGCATTCTGGAAACGGATAGAATGATGGTTATACAGAGTAGGAGTACAACAGTCGAGATAATCGCCAAACGGTGATGAATTCGCTTTCGGTGAAGAAGCTTCTTCTTCTCCAACACCTGCTGTGTTAGGTTCTGGCTGCTCTTCTCCTCTTCTATAGTAGAAGAAAGAAGCGATGCCAGTGCGAGGTCATTGTGTTCCAGAGCATGCACGGCGTGTTCACGCAGGATTCGATCTCTAGTCTCCGAAGTTCGTGGGTTCTTCGACCAATGCTTTCTCGATTCATCAAGCATTCCGTATAGCTTTGAGAAATCCTTATACTGAACCTCGCCCGAATCGAGCAGGCTATGGATTTGATCGATTAGAACGCCGGATTTCTTGCGATCTTTTCTTCCGCGAAGATAGTCTTGAAGCCGAGAGTGAAAGTCGTTCGCGTCTTGCAGCCGATCCTGGATTCGAGGCGCGAGAGCTTCCATACAGAGTTCTTCGAGTTCCGGATGCACGGCGCGGGGCTTTGCTCGCTCGCTTGGCGGTTCGACGACGCCGGCTGACGCAAGTTTAAATGCCTTCAACGAAGTAGTTGCTCGATGGGGAAACGATCCGGTCAGCAGACTATAGAGAGTGCCGCCGAGGAGGTAGACATCAGTCCAAGGACCTACTTCTCTAGCTGACTTCCTTGTTTGTTCAGGAGCCATCAACGCAGGCGTTCCGGCGGGGCTGGAGGCGGTCGCCAAAGTGTCTACGCCGAGCTTCTTTAGCTGATCCCCGAGGTCCGGATCGTCGCCGCTGTCCGCGTAGACGGCCAGTCCCCAGTCTGTAAGGAGCACTTCACCGAACGATCCAACCATCACTTGTGAGGGTTTCAAATCGCGGTGTATGATTCCCTTGGAATGGGCGAATGCGACGGCCTGTGTCACACTCATGAGTATTGGTAGATGCTTTGAGAGGAGCTCATCGACAGTGAGCATCCTGAAATCCCTTGCGAGAATCTGACTCCAGGGCTCGCCGTCGACCAGCTTCATGGCCATTAGCGGCATTCCCGATTCATCGCGTCCGAGATCGTGTACGGGAAGGATGTTTGGGTGTTCAAGTGCAGCGGCGGCGTAGGCTTCCCGCCGGAATTCATCGATCTTTGATTTGTCGACTTCGCCACCCTCGTCGGTGTGGAGCCGCTTAACAGCGACGCGCCGACCGAGGCTTTGTTGCTTCGCCTCCCAGACCTGACCCATCCCTCCGCGACCAACAATGCGAATCAAACGAAACGCACCTGCGCCGAGGTTGGAAACTGGCCTTAAGGCGCTGTCGCCTGGATGGTTTTCTTTTCTAACAGTGGGAGAGGAGGTGGGCGTTTGTCGGTTCGCCATCTCCCAAACCGGAAGTGTTGCTACATCTTCCATCGCCGACCGTGGATGCGTGACAATGGACACAGATTCATAGGGGTCTTTCGGCAACACTGAGAGGTCGAAAGGAATGTAATCGTCGTCACCCATACGGGTGGATTATAGAGTGAGTCGCTGCGCCGGGGTAAAGCTCAAATACGATTAGCAATGATTGCAAAGTTGTTCATATCCATACAATTCGCTTAAAGCAGAAACGGTGACAATTAGTATATACACTTATAAGTGCAGGGCGGCTGGTTTCTGGTCTAAATACTAGTAAACAAACCAAGCTTCGGCGTTGTCTGGAGTGACCCCGACGAAGACTTGACGCGAGGTTCTCCCCCATGCGTTTTCGTTGTCTACGACGGTGAGCTCAACCAATGCTATTCCCATTTCATTAAATGTCCATGAGAAGCTGGGGGTTGAGGTGACGGCTTCGTAGGTGCCGTTGGCGTCGACGTCCCATAGATAGGCGACGATCGTGCCGTCGGCATCGGTACTGGGGCCGGCGTCGAAGACAATTGTCTGGCCGGGATCGATGGGTTCGATGTTTTCCATTCGCGCGCGTGGGTTTGAGTTCTTTGGGTCAATCGCCGGGGCCGTTACCATGATCGGTGTGCTGATAGTATCGACAGTGCTGCGTGAGTCGTCATCTGCGGTGACGCTAACGATGAATTGCGTTTGACCTTCGAGAACGACGAAGAGCTGTTCGGCAGCTGCGCCGGAGGCGGTAAAGCCATTGTCGAAGTCCCAAGAGAAAGTCCATGGCTGATTGGGTCCGCTACCGCCTGCGCGAAAATGAACTAGCGCGGGGCTGTTAACGGCGGCCTCACTACTATACATATTTACATCAATCGTTTCGTAGGGAGCGCCGCGACGTGCCCACTCGCCAATGAGGTTAATCTCTCGACCGCTGAGCTTTCCTGTCGGCGGCATGAGAGAGCCAATTGCAGGTTTGGAGCAGCGAACCTTTTCGACCAACCATGAACTTACGACAGAATCCGCGCTCGAAATCGTATCGATCAAGAGTCGCGATGGGTTTTCGGAACTGTTCTGATTGACGATTGAAGAGTAAGAAAACCCATCTGCGAGCGAGAGATCGGCGTAGGGAGAAACAAGCCCGTGGCAGCCGATACAATTGGAACTGAAGATCGTCTGAATCTCACTATATACTGGGAAGAGCGGCGATGGTGGAAACACGTCGTCGCAATCGGCAAGCCCCGCGATTTCCTGAAGATACAGGTCGGTGTCAACCGCACCACTCGCACCAGCGGTCACCGTGGCATTACCTGCAAGATAACCCGCGAGATTAGGCTGGACGTTTGCACTCACAGAGAATTCGCGATTGGAGTCAATCGCGCGCAACGGTAGGTAGTACTGCCCAATTCCATTCGTGAGGACGCCGTGCTCGACTCCGGTTTCGGGGAGTGGAGATTGATAATCCATGCCGCCTTCGATATGGTATGGTGTAAGCGTTTCGCCGGAGACGCTCTGGACGAAGACGTCGTTCCCCGCAACGGTTTCGCCGGATATGCGACGGACGGTTCCCGTCAGCGCCAGAGTGGAGAGATAGACGTCTCCGCTAAAGTTCACTTCACCTCCGGATACTGGTATCGTTATGAGTTTCGAAACAAAGCCGGGGGCTTCGAATCTGGCGAGGATGCTTGAACCGTAGACCTTTACGTCGTCCCAGTTTCCGGTGAAGGTGCCATCTGCGTTGGTGGAAAGAATTCCCCGTTCCGCAACGTTAAGAGGCGTGACGCCGTCTGGCTGAAAGAGGTCGATCTCGCCCTGCAATTCGATCGGGATGGCGTTTGATGCGTCGAAGAGTTGGCCGCTGATTGAGATGTCTCGCTCGGTGTAGACACTAATGGTAATGGTCTGTGATGCGCGCGAACGGAAGCTGTCTTCTGCGGTGATGATTGCGTTGTAGACTCCAGGGTTTCCGTAGGTTTTCTGCGGGTCTTCAACCGTGGTTGTGAACCCATCGCCAAGCCGCCAGCAGAAGTCGGGCGTGCCGGAGTTATCCGAGATGGTCGCGGAGAGTTGCACAGTAAGTGGCGCTGGTCCCTCTGTTATATTGGCCGAGGCGGAGACCGTCGGCGCGGCGTCTGGCGTTGTGTATGAAATCCTTCTAACCTCACCCCTTGTATCGTTGTTTGGGTTGGATAGAAAGTTCGCCTTCGAATAGATGATTGCGCCATTCGCATCGAAGTCAATGTCACCGAAACCAAAACGGTCATCGGCGTGAAAGACCGATGCGTTTTCGGGCATGCCATTGTCGTCGAGTTCGACTCTGTAGATTTTGCCCGGCCTTCCAAAATACCCCCAATCGGTAACGAACATATCTCCTCGGTACTCTTCGGGAAACTGATCGCTGTCGCATACGGCCGCGCCGACGATTGCGATTCCGTCGAGTTCTCCGAAGCCGTGAGGATAGGGGTAAAGCGGGTCGGCGTAGTTACCGGGTGGGGTCACGCCGGGGTTGTCGGATATGGGACCTTCGATGGAGGTCCAGCCGTGGTGTGCTCCGGAGAAGGTGACGTTTACTTCTTCCCAAAGGGCTTGCCCGGTATCTGTAACGATGTGCCTGTCGCCGTAATAGGTATCGAAAAAATTTCGGTAAGGATTGCGCAGACCCATTGCATATACATAGTCCTGCGCGCCGCCTGCGCCGGTGTAGAATGGGTTATCCGTGGGTGCGCTGCCGTCGGGCGCGATACGGATTACCTTGCCTCGGTATGAATTTACAACATTGGGGAAGGTGACATTTCCGTCGTCGCCGAGACCAAAGAAGATGGTTCCATCCGCACCGACTGCAAGCCCGCCGCCGGTGTGGAAATCGGTGCCCTGATTTTCGTCGACGTGCTCCCAGATGAGCGTGCGGCTGTTGGCGACGATATTGAGTCCGGTTTCCTCTAACTGAAACCGTTCCAGCTTGAACTTCCGACCGCCGGGAGCTGTTCGCGCAGTAGTCGCGAAAACGTAGATGTAGTGATCGGTTTCGAAGGTTCGCGTGGGTGCGCAGCCGAGGACGCCGCCCTCGGACTCGTACTCGACCGTTTGGTCGTTAAAGACATAGGGGACGGTTTCGTGGTCGACAAACGGGGTAGCCGCCAAGGTTCCATCGAGCGCCATCAGGTAGGCACGACCATCACCGGTACCGATCACGATTCGGCCATCGGGCAGCGACTTGACGAGATTTACGGGTGTTTCCGGGAAGGTCGCGAGGGTTTCGTGGACGAATCCGGGAGGAAGCGGAATTGGGTCGATGCACGGATTGGCACCGAGAATTCCCGCGCTCAGAAGTATCGGCGCGGTTAGGGTCCCCGCCACAAGCTTTTGCCAAAAACCAGTCATCAGTACTGTACTTCCCGCAAGAGGATTCAATGGTGGCGAGGATTGTCCGGGGAGACGCTGCCTGTCAGCGAAAAAGCGCCGAGCGAGTCGCAATGAAAGACGCCCCGGGTTCCGGGGCGTCGTGGTGGATCAATAGTGGCGTGCCGTGTTGAGGTCAGATTACTCTTCCTCGTCCTCATCGAACTCGGCGTTGCTTGAGACTTCATCGGTGTCGTCGTACTCTTCGAGAAATTCGATGAGGCGACGAACCTGCTCGGCTTCTTTGCCTTCAGCTTTGGCGGTGGTTGTTGGAACGAGGACGGCGGCGCTGCTGATGATCTTGAATCCTGCGCCTTCGATGGTCTCGCGGACGTCCTGGACGGAGTCGGGGTCGCAGTCGACAACGAAGTAACCATCCCCCTGATTCTCGACGTCGTTTGCGCCGGCCTCGAGGGCGACCTCCATGAGCTGCTCTTCCTCGGCTTCCTCAATTTCGATGATGCCCTTGCGCTCGAAGAGGTAACTAACGCAGCCGCTCGCGCCCATGTTGCCGCCGTTCTTGGTGAAGGCGTGGCGGATTTCGGCGGCTGTGCGATTCTTGTTATTGGTGGTGCAGCGGGTGCGTTTCCACCAATGATTGGCTGGGCTTCGGTCACAGGTGATGTGTCTTTGATGTCAGTGGTTATGTTTGCCATCATATTCTTTTGGACGCCGCCACATTTTTGGGCGCTTTCAATCTATCGTAATTCAGATTATCAAAAAGCTGGTATCCCAATGTTGCCGGTTACGCATGGGGTGAAGGTCACTCAGAAGCAAATTTTGTTTTACACATTCCTTATGCTTTTTGTGGTGGCGTTGCCATATCTTATAGGCTTCTCTTCTATATATTACCTTGCAGGTTCAACAATTCTTGGTCTATATTTTCTGAAATTAGCATTTACAGTTTTTAAAAATGCTGAAGAAAAGAACTGTAAAAAACTGTTTGGATACTCTATATTATATCTGTTTTTAATTTTTGTTTTAATTGTAATTGATACTCTCTATGCCTAAAACAACTCAGCATGACCAAAAAAAGTTTAAGAACTATCTTACATTTGGTCTGATTTTTCTTATAGCATTAGCCATTTTCTTTGTGACTATGGTTCGTCTTAATATTGCATCATAATTTTTCTCATG
>JAUIJJ010000199.1 GCA_030431385.1 bacterium
CGATCGGGAAACGCATCGGCGAATTGATCCGTTCCGGTTCCGGTCGGCATCGCAGCAGTAATCGCCACGACACCTTTGTCTTCCTTGGCGAGATCGACGAGCGTCTTGCCGAAAATTTTCGTGTAGGCTGGCGGGGCCTTCGTCTTCGTCATTTCGCCAGTTTCGATCTTCATGTTCGCCGCAGCGTGATAGGTGAGAGGATCGTTCTCGGCAAAACTGTAGCCTTTGCCCTTCTTCGTAACGACGTGGAGGCAAATCGGGCCGTCGAGATTACGCGCCCGCTCAAGGATCGGCACCAACTCGTCCATGTTATGTCCATCGACGGGGCCGATATAGCGGAAGCCGAGTTCTTCGAAGAACAGCCCGGGAACCATGAGTCCCTTGAGCGCTTCTTCGAGGTTGTGCGCCGCGCCGATAATGCGCTCGCCCATCAACGTCCGCAGCACATTCTTGATGTCTTTTTTGACTGTGTTGTAGTGCGAGCTGGTGATGAGCCGGTTCAGCCCTTTGTGAACGGACCAGACGTTTTCGCTGATCGACATCTCGTTGTCGTTGAAGATCACGAGCATATTCGTACCGCGGTGGCCGGCGTTGTTTAGCGCCTCGTAGGCCATGCCGCCCGTCATCGCGCCATCGCCGATCACGGCCACGACTTTGTTATCCTTACCTTGCAGATCGCGGGCGTGAGCCATGCCGTACGCCGCTGCGATCGACGTCGACGCGTGCCCGGCGCCGAAGGCGTCGTACTCACTCTCGGAGCGCTTGAGAAACCCAGAAAGGCCCTTGTACTTGCGAATCGTTTCGAACCGATCATTGCGACCCGTCAAAATCTTCCACGCGTAGGCCTGATGGCCGACGTCCCACACCACTCGGTCTTCCGGCGGATTGAAAACGTGAAGCAGCGCCACGGAGATTTCCACCGCGCCGAGCGGAGAACCGAAGTGCCCTCCGCCGCCTGCGATCACATTGATGATCCGGTCGCGGACCTCATCGGAAAGCTGTTTGAGCTGCGTGTTGTTGAGCTCCCGGATGCGTGCAGGATCACTGAGGCTCGCGAGGATTTCCTCGACGGCCTCGGCTCCTTCCGCGAGTGCATCCTCGGAAGTGCGTGTGACTGGCAAACGTTCAGCGTGTGACGACATGAATTCCCTTTTCAATGCAGCAGCTTGCGAAGCTATTCATCCGGTTCCCCGTCGAAATCCCGGGTGGTCAGTTCCTCGCCGTCGCTTCCGACGACCAGACGAACGCGGCGCTCCAGTTTGTCCAACCGGCGTAGCGCACCGCTCCCCAACTTCTTGCCTTCCTGGAACAGCTCGATGCTCATTTCCAAGTCTGCCTCGCCAGATTCGAGCTGCGAAACGATCTCTTCCAGCCGCTCGACAGCTTTCTCGAGTGATGGTTCGGCCGGCGCTTTGGCTGAGGTCTCTTTCTCGGACAAAAACATCTCTCCCGGAGGCTCGTTGGTGAAGCCCCTGCAACGGGGCAAAATCCCGTTTTGGAGGGTCTCAGGTCAAGGAGTTCCCATGGCAGCGCCGCCGCCTCTGACTAAAGCGCTGATCGGCGACTACTGGGAACTGGTGTTCAAAATGCCGTCCGGTCCGTAGAGGACTCTGTCCAGCTCAAGGATCCGGCTCAAGTCGTGAACCGCCCAATGCCACAGTTCCTCGAGCCCGGCGGCCAGCAGCGGGTCCGGCGTCCATGTCGAGGGGTCGCTGCCGGTCAGCTTGTTCAGCGCCTCGCTCACCGTCGTCTGCTGCCCAACAATAGGGAAGCTATTCCGAGTCACCACGCCGCGGAGCTGATGATCGCCATCGACCAGCACCAGCATGTCGACCTGCGGCCACCCGCCATCGAAGCGCCCCGTTTTCGCCCAGTCCTTCATGCGATTGAAGTTCCGGTAAACGTGAAGCTCTTCGCCATCAACGGTCACATGGTAGACGTGAATGTTGTAGGCGTCGTCCATGGATGAGAAGTCTTTGAAATCGCCAACCGGGATCGTGTCCACACGGACGGCGTTCCCGCTCGTCGCGAAGTACTGGCTCATGACTTCGTCGAGGTTGGGAATCGGAAGGCCGAGCATCGGCATCGGGTACTTCACGAGCCGATCCAATGCGCCCTTGTCGAAGTAATCGCTCCGGGTGACGCTCGGTTTTTCGAGCTTCCCGCTCTTTTTTTCGAGCGTCACTTCCAGTATCTCGCCAGCGGTCGGGGCAGAGATCAGCCACTGGCCGTTGTTGTCCACCGCCTCGCCCCCAGCCTTCGTGAACGAATCGATGACCACGTCCGGGCGGCGACCGATCTCGCGAAAGTAATCCTCGCGGGCCAAGTCGTTGAAGGATGAAAAGGCGATCAGAACTGAGTCCTCGGCACCTTCGAGGGCACCTCCAATGTCTTCGGTGTCGGTCGGCTCGAGGAACGAGAGGTTCGCTGAGAGCGCACCGGCACGCTGCTTATCCTCAAGACTGAGGAACGTGAGCTTCATGCCTCCGCTGTCGATTGTGCGCACTGCCGGGAGGCCCAGCGGCCCCGGATAGCTCGATTGCAAGTTCGTGATCATGCGGTCGAGATAGTCCTTCGGCGCGACCTGATAACCGATTTGCCCGACGGTCGACATCGCCGCATCTCGCGCAGACAAGTTTACAATCGAGTAATCCAGCTCATCGAAGAGAGTGGCCTGACGAAGCGTGTAGGCAGTCTCAAGGCTGTTCGACACGGACAGATGGTTGCCCGAATCAATGAAGATTGCGTCGGAGTCCTCCTCACGGAGGCGCTTGAGTTCCTTTTCCAGAGCAACTCCGGGGTCTTCACCGAAATCCTCGTCGGTATGCACGGGAAAGAAATCGGAAATTTCGCCGGTGATGACCAACGTCGTCTTCTCTGCCGCGGCCGAAGTCGCCGCCAGCACCATCAGGCAGGCCGCAGCCGCCACCATCCACTTGATTCCTGAAACCATCAAAAGGCTCTCTCCGTTGTCTTTCGGCGATTGGGCTAGATTTCCCATCGCTCGCGGCATTGCCGCAACGCCTCGCCGAGCGGTGTCTGCTGCCATCCGGCGTCGATCAACCGTTGGCAGCTCATCGCAAGGTCCCTCGGTCGTAGCTGACCATTGGGGGCTTCGGCGCGTTTGGCGGGAACCAAACAATCGAGCGGAAGATCAAACGCGCTGGCGAAGGTCTGGCCGAATTGCATCCGCGTCAGCGCTTCCGCTCCAGCCGCGTGAAAGACGCTCTCTGCCGGCGGCTCCGCGCGCAAGAGCAGCATGACCGCTGCCACCAAATCGTCGACAAAAACTGCTGTCCGAACCTCATCATGGAACAGCGTCGCGGCGCGCTTCTTTCGCAGCGGCTCGTGAATCCAGCTGAGGAACGTGTGCGCCTCCCGCGCGGGCGGCCCATAAACCAGCGCCGAGCGCAGAATCACGCCGTTGTCCAACGACAGAATGTGTTTCTCCGCGTCCGCCTTCGTCTCCCCGTAAACATTGATCGGCGACGTATTCGCCTGTTCGTCATAGGGAGCCGATTCCCCGTCGAAGACCATATCGGTCGAAAGCGCAACCACCCGCGCGCTGGGGGCGAACTCCTTCACCGCATGGGAGAGAAAGCGCGTCGCGTGCAGGTTTCCGGCGCGAGCCGACTCCGGCTCTGACTGGCAAAAACCGAGGCTCGTCACCGCCGCACAATGAACAATCGCCGCCGGGCGGAGGTCCCGAATCAGCCGCCTGCACGCCGCCTCGTCGCGAAGGTCCACCGGCACCATGTCCACCTTGGGAAGCGGAACCTGCCGACTAAGGAAAATCCCCGCAACATGGCACCCTTCAGCAGCAAGCGCTAGGGCCACTTGCTGGCCAACATATCCACTCGCGCCAGTAACAAGAACCGGCCGACCAAAGTCAGGTATCTCAGACATCTTCCCACCAAAGAAGAGGCCACCGATTGGGGCAAGGCCTACCGGGAGGGGTTCTACAAGAACTTCGTCAGCCCACTCCCGAACTAAACAAAAACATCCCCGCGCCGGGGATCGGCGCGGGGATGGGTGGTTGTTTGGTTACAAGACCGGGTGGGTCTACCAGCGGTAGTGAGCGAATGCCTTGTTGGCTTCTGCCATGCGGTGCGTGTCTTCCTTCTTCTTCACCGCACCACCGGTGTTGTTGTAGGCGTCCATGAGCTCGTTGGCGAGCTTCTGGGCGGCGGTCCGCTCGTTGCGGGCACGCGTTGCGTTGATCAACCAACGGATGGCGAGCGCCTGCTGCCGGTGAGGCTTCACTTCGATTGGAACCTGGTAGTTTGCACCACCGACGCGACGGCTCTTAACTTCGAGAGCCGGTTTCACGTTCTCCAACGCCTTCGTGAAGATTTCGAGGGACTCCACACCTTCCACCTTGCCGGCGACGTCGTCGAAGGCATCGTAGAGGATCTTCTGCGCGACGGACTTCTTGCCGTCCCACATCAGCGAGTTGATAAACTTGGTGACGAGCACGCTGTTATAGCGCGGATCCGGGAATACACCGCGACCGGGTGGTACCCGCCGGCGGGCCATTTTCCGCATACTACGTGAGCGACCGTCTTTTTTCTTGCGCTTTGCCATTCGTGCAAAACCTCTCTGGAATCTACTTACTTGGGCCGCTTGGCGCCGTACTTCGAACGACGCTGCTTGCGATTCGCGACGCCCTGGGTATCACCCTTACGGGCACCGCGGATGATGTGGTAACGGACGCCGGGAAGGTCCTTCACACGGCCACCGCGAATCAGAACGATCGAGTGCTCCTGAAGGTTGTGGCCCTCGCCGGGAATGTACGCAGTCACCTCGAAACCATTGGTGAGACGCACACGGGCGACCTTACGAAGCGCCGAGTTCGGCTTCTTGGGTGTCATCGTCGAAACACGAACGCAAACACCACGCTTCTGCGGGCAACCCTGCAGCGCGGGCACCTTGTTCTTCTTCTTGAGCGACTTGCGTCCCTTACGGACGAGTTGGTTAATAGTCGGCATAGACCTCAAAATTCCTCGTAGTTGGGCAGGGACGTAGTTACCCCGCGAAGAGCGGAGGATCGAAGCGGACCCAGCCCCTCACGTCAAGGGGAAAAGGACACGCGTTCTCGATCACCTCTTCAAGGCGCGGACTCTCCACCCAACCGCCCTCCCAGCACAAGCAACTTCTGCACTTTCCTCCGCAACAATCGCCCTACATCCCGTTGACCGCTTCCTCAGAACTCGTGAAGGTAACACAAATCCCGACCGGACTAACCCCTCAATGGCACTGTTCCCGAAAAAGAAAAACCCCGCCCCGCAGCCACCGGAGCCCCCCAAGGCCCCTGATCCGCCGCGCACAGATCAGGTCATCATTCGCGGCGACCAGGTCGCAGGCCACGACGACGATCAGCCCCGGCGCAGCCTACCGCCCGCCGGTCGCCCGCCCCTGCGCCCCGCAGGAAAACCAAGCCATACGCCGCCGCAAGACGACAACGCCCGCATTCCTAACGTCGTGTCTGAGGGCTCTGCCCCAGAAAAAAGTGCAGAGCCGAAGAAGGAAGCGCCGCGCCCCGAAGCGCCGCCACTCCGCCGCCCCGCCCCATCATCGGTCCCGCGTCCTCAGGCCCCCGGGCTCGCATCGGGCAAGTTTGACCTCGAGCGACTCCTCGCCGAGGCCGTTCAGGCCGGAGCCAGCGACCTCCACCTCACCCGCAACCAATCGCCTATGCTCCGCCTCGATGGTCGCCTCGTGGAACTAGATTACCCGCCGCTCGATCACCAGCAATGCGAGGCCCTCGTGCGCGGCATGCTCACCCCCGAACAGCGCATCCGCTTCGACGAGGAATGGGAGCTCGACCTCTCCGTCGAGTTTTCCGGCATCGGGCGCTTTCGCGTAAACGTCCACAGACAGCGCGGCACCACCGAGGCCGCGTTCCGCGTCGTCAACGACGTCATCAAGCCCATCCGTCAACTCGGCATCCCCCATGTTGTCGAAGAGCTCGCCCGCCGCCGCAGCGGCCTCATGGTCGTCACAGGCCCCACCGGAAGCGGCAAGACCACAACCCTCGCCGCCATCGTTGATCAGATCAACAACGAGCGCGAGTGCATGATCATCACCGTCGAGGACCCCATCGAATACATCCACAAAAACCGACGTGCCATCGTCAAGCAGCGCGAGGTCACCACCGACACCCACGGCTTCGCGCCCGCCCTTCGCCACGTCCTGCGCCAAGACCCCGACGTCATCGTGGTAGGGGAGATGCGCGACCTGGAGACCATCCAAACCGCCCTCATCTCCGCCGAAACAGGCCACATGGTCTACAGCACCCTGCACACTCCCGACGCCGTTCAAACAATCGATAGAATCATTGATGTCTTCCCGCCCCACCACCAGGACCAAACGCGCATCCAGCTCGCCAACACCCTCATCGGAGTCCTCGCCCAACAACTCATCCCCATGCCCGGCAACCGCGGCCGAGTCGTCGCCAGCGAAGTCCTCATCGCCAACCACGCCGTCCGCAAAACCATCCGAACCGGCAAAACCGAACAGCTCATGACTCAGGTGCAAACCTCCTACGACCAAGGAATGGTCAGCATGGACAAGTCCCTAAAGAACCTCTACCTGCAAGGCATGATCAGCTACGACGACGCCGTCAGCCGCTGCAAGTACCCGGAGAATTTTGAGGAGATTTAAGGGGGGGAGTACCACAACCCCACGTCCCGGGACCAATCAACCATAAGAAACTCACCAGCGGGGGAGGAGAGAAACAGTGACGAGCACCCCTCCTTCCCGATTGAGTGATATCACTAAGCCCAGAATTCTCGGCGTGAGGAAGTGTGTTACAAACGGCCTGGCAAGTGTTGCTGGCTGACAAGCGGAGCAGAAGGGTACTTGCCTTTAACACCCTTCCTTTATATGAGACCGTTGAAGTGATAGCGAGTCACCGCGTCACTGTCAATCTGCTTGGCGATGCGACGACCGGTGGCGTCGTAGGTGTAGGCAGCCGTGTACAGCGTCGATGGGCTGGCCCAGCCCGAAGCGTAGTCCTTCTTGATAACACTCGTAAGCCGGTCGTTTTGGTTCCAATCGTAGTCCCACTCGATGTTGTCGGTGGCGTAGCGACGGTACTCGGTGTTGCCGCAGTCGTCGTAATCGTAGGTGACGGAGCCGGTCTGAGTCGTGCCGTCGTATTCGTAGGCGGTGCTGGCTTAGTAATGAGTGGTAGAAGCCAATCGCCATTCAGGCTAGAAAATTGCCTGCACCTCTATTCACTAAGAAAAAAGTATACGACGCGAGCAAGCCGCGTACAACTCTGTAGAGTCATTGCTGCTCCCCATCATCTATCGGTGAAAGAATTATGGGAGTCGGATTGATCTCTGCAATGTACCACCTTCCTCTTCGAGCGCCCCCTTCTCTCC
>JAUIJJ010000200.1 GCA_030431385.1 bacterium
GGGTCTGCTCCTTGAGGAAGGTCAGCCCGCTCAACCCCGCGCGATCATCACCGACACGGTGACGCGCTGGATCGATTTGGAGGAAGTTCCGCTGCCGGGACTCGCGCCCGAGGCGCGCACTCTCAACGGATTTAGCGACGTCAATCGGCGGTTCCTCCTTGCCGGACCTGAGCCACAGCTCTTTATATCTGATCACCCGCTTCACGGTTGGAGCCACGAACCGTACGATGTGCCTGAAGGCTGGACCAACGCCCGGTTCGTGCAGTACAAGGAGCGGGTCTGGCTCTTTGGGATCAAACAAATCAATGGCCGCGGTGTGGTGCTCTGGCAGCCCGCGCCGCGCCCTGAATTTTTCACACCACGCAGCATGGAAGAAGCTGTCGACGAACGCCCGCCGGGCAATTTCCAAGTGCCCACCGCCAAACCACGCCGCCCCACAAGGATTGAAACCGATGTTCGATGAAGAACAGATAATTCAAGAGATCAAGAAATCTCCCCGCCCGGTGTCGGCCAGCGAACTGGCACGTCGATTCCACGTGCGCGGGCCTCAGCGGCGAGAATTTCGCAAGCTTCTCGAACAGATAGCACGCTCGAACCGTATCGCGCGGCTTCCGGGGAAGCGCTTCACGATGCCATCCACCGAGAAATCAGTCGTGCTGGGTCGACTCCAAATCACGAGCCGTGGGTTCGGTTTTGTGAGACCCGATTGGGGGCCGAAGCAAGAGCCAATCTTCAAAGGTGACCTCTTCATCCCGCAGCGCCACATGCGCGACGCGCTAGATGGTGACACTGTGAAGGCCGCGTTTGATCGAGTTGAAAATGAGGGGCCCGTTGGTCGGATTGAATCAGTCGTCGAGCGCGCCCAGCCCACTGTCGTCGGCTGGTACCAGACGCGCGGAAAGAAGGGCGGGGTCGTCACCCCCCGCAATTCAAAGATGGACCGGAAGATCAACGTCGCACCGCCGAAAAAGGATTTCGGGATCAAGGATTTCGATTGGGTGATGGTGAAAATCACCGAGTACACGCGCGCCCCGGATGCATTGGTCGGGGAAGTCGTGGAGAGGCTCGGTGACGAAGAAGATAAGGGTATTGATGTACTCCTGGTTATTCGAGACCTCGGGATCATCGAAGAGTTCTCGCCCAGCACATTGCAGGACGCCGAAGACCTGGAATTCGACTGGGAGAACGACCTCAAAGATCGCACAGATTTTAAGAACCATCTAACGATCACAATCGATCCTAAGACGGCGAAAGATTATGACGACGCGTTGAGCATTGAGAAGCTCGGCGGTGGCGGGTGGAAACTTTTCGTCCACATCGCGGACGTCGCGCACTTCCTCCAGCAGGGAACGGGGCTCGACGACGAGGCCCTTGAACGCGCCACCAGTGTGTACCCGGTCGATCGCGTCGTGCCGATGCTGCCGGAGCGAATCAGTAACTACTTGTGCTCTCTGGTTCCCCACGAGGACAGGCTGACGATGTCGGCAGAGATCGACATCAGCCCAAGCGGTGAGATTCTTGGCTCGCGTTTTCACAATTCAGTCATCCATAGCGACCAGCGTTTCGCCTATGAGCAGGTGCAGGCGATCTTCGACGGCCAGCAACCGCTGCGCTCGAAGTTCGAAGAATACCTTCCGATGCTCGAAGACCTGCGCGCTTGTGCACAGGCCTTGCGGACTCGACGGTTCGACCGCGGAGCCCTCGACCTCGACATTCCCGAGCTCAACGTCATCTTCGACGAAACAGGCGCAGCGACGGATCTACAGTTTTACCCAAGGTTCGAAGCCCACAAACTTGTCGAAGAGTGTATGCTGATCGCGAATGAAGCGGTCGCTCAGCACATGGAAAAGAACAGGATTCCTATCCTCTATCGAATTCACGAAGTTGCTGACGAAGACCGCTTGGAGAAAGTCGCCGGGCTGCTCAGGTACTTTGGCATCAAGCTTTCATCGGGCGACGGTGGAATCAGCCAGTTCGATATTCAACGAGCGCTCGAGCAAGTTCAGAAACTTGAAGCGGGCCACATCCTGCCCCGCTTGATCCTACGGGCAATGAAGCGCGCCGAGTACGACCCGGAAAACCTCGGACACTTCGGCTTGGCGTCGGAGTGCTACTGCCATTTCACGTCGCCCATTCGCCGCTACCCGGACGTGATTGTACACCGCCAGCTGAAGGCGCACATCAGAAACAATCCGCTCCCATATGATTCTGAGGACAACGACCTGGATAATCTCGGCGAGCACACGTCGCGCCTCGAGCGCCGAGCCCAACAGGCGGAGTGGGAAGCGACAGAGATCAAGTCGCTTGAGTTTATGAAGCGCTACGAAGGGCAGGAATTCGAGGCGTGGGTTGCTAGTGTCACGTCCTTCGGATTCTTCGTCGAGATTGCTCAGCACCCCGTCGAGGGCCTCATCCACCGCACCCAGCTAAAGGGTGATCGGTATGAAATGGATGATCTCGGCGTGATGATGGTAGGGAAGAAAACGGGCCATTCCTACAAGTTGGGCGACAAAGTGAAGGTTCAGATCATGCGCGTGGATCCAATGGCGCGGAAGCTGGAACTCGAGCTACTCGAACAACCGGAACTCATGGGACGACTCGCGCGGAAACAACGAAAGATGCGCTCGTCACCACAAAGCAACCGCCGCAAAGGCGGCAAGCGACGCAAGTAGAGTGAGGAACTCAGTCATGAATCGATTCGCAGCAGGCATCATTGCCCTCATGCTGTTGGTGCCAGTGTGTTCAATCACGCAGGCCAAGGAAACAGCGGGCGAAGCCCTCAACCAGATCATCCACGATGACTGGGAATGGAAAATGCGCAATTTCCCGACATGGGGAACGTACATTGGCGACGATCGCTACGATGACAAGTGGACGGATCTATCCCCTGAAGCCATCGATGCTCGTAATCAATACTACATCGACGTCTTGGCGGAACTCAAGAAGCTCGACCCCGATGAACTCGACGAAACGAATCGGCTAAACTACGATCTGTTCTTGTACGATCTTGAGGACGAGATCGCAAACAGCGAATTCCACTCGCGGTTCCTGCGAGTCAGCCAAATGACGGGTGTCTTTACCGATGCCTCTGATGTCACACGCGTGCAGCCACTCAAAGATGCGGAAGACTACGAAGTGTTTCTCGCCCGCCTGCGAGGGGTTCCCGAAATGGTTGCGCAGGACATCGACCTCCTGAAGACCGGTCTCGAAATGGGAGTGACGAACCCTCGCGTCGTTCTTGAGAAAGCGCAGGAACTCATTCAGAACCAGATCGTCGACGATCCCGCCGAGAGCCCAATCTACCACTTGGCGTTCACGGACTTACCCGACTCGATCGCCGTCGAGGATCAACTGGCGCTTCGCAAAGAAGCTCTCAGAATCATCGGCGAGGAGATTCTTCCCGCCTATCAAGAGTATCGGGAATTCTTCGAAACTGAGTACCTCCCTAACTCGCGCACGACCATTGGCCTTTCTGAATTGAAGAACGGAAAGGAGTGGTACAACCAGCGCGTCCGTCACTACACAACCACCGACATGACCGCAGATGAGATCCACGAATTGGGTCACAGGGAAGTGGAACGCATCCGCGGGGAAATGAACGCGATCACCGAGGAAGTCAATTTCACTGGAACCCTGCAAGAATTCTTTGAGTTCCTTCGCACCGATGATCAGTTCTATTTCGACGACCCGGAGGAGTTGCTAAAAGAGTACCGCGATATCGCCAAGCGTGCCGACGCTGAAATGCCGAAACTGTTCGGAACGCTCCCCCGCCTTCCCTATGGCGTGATTCCGGTTCCCGCCTATCAGGAGAAGTTTCAAACCACTGCCTACTATGTATCGGGCTCTCTCGAATCGGGGCGAGCGGGGTACTTTTACGCGAACACGTACAATCTCGCGGCTCGCCCAAAGTGGGAGATGGTCGCCCTTACGCTTCACGAGGCTGTTCCGGGTCACCACCTGCAGATTGCACTCTCTCAAGAGATGGAAGGTGCGCCGAACTTCCGCAAGCACGGCGGTTACACGGCCTTTGTTGAAGGCTGGGGCCTCTACGCCGAATCGCTCGGAGAAGAGATGGGAATGTATGGCGATCCCTACTCCCGATTCGGGAAACTGGTGTACGAAATGTGGCGCGCGATTAGATTGGTAGTCGATACGGGCATACACGCGAAGGGCTGGTCCCGCCAGCGGGCCATCGATTTTTTCGCGGCCAACACGGGCAAGTCCTCCCACGACATCGAAGTCGAAGTTGATCGCTACATCGTGTGGCCGGGGCAGGCGTTGGCCTACAAGATCGGGCAACTGAAGATCCTCGAACTGCGTCGCCTCGCGGAGAATGAATTGGGTGGCGAATTCGACGTTCGCGACTTTCATGATGTTGTGCTAGGGTCAGGCTCGCTTCCCCTCAAGATACTCGAGAAGCGAGTCAAGGCGTGGATCGAAACCGAGAAGAAGATTAGTGGTTAACGGGTTAGAGACTGAGCTAGTTGGATGAGAAAGCAACGATGTCAGGTGGAGGGAATTGAGCGCGTCGCCCTGATTCCATTTCCCTCAGGCGCGCTTCTGCGTTTTGCCTGATGGGGTCCGACGGATTGATCATCGCGGCTGCTGAGATGTGCAGAAATGCGGCCTCTCTGTCGGCCCCGTTCGTTTGCCCGTATTGAAGCGCGGCCGCCGCGAAATAGTGTCCGAGAGCGTCGTTGGGGCGCGTGTCGAGATAGTCCCTCAGCACATCGGCAGCGGCCCGAAATGCGCCGAGATGATAGAGCGCGATCCCCTTTGTCCGCGCGGCGACGAACTCGGGATCGCTCCACTGTGCGGGGTAGATATCACGTTCATTGATCGCACGGCTGGCGAGCGCCAGCGCCGCGAGATGCCGGCGCTCGCGGAGGAGTTGCTCCGCCGCTGTTGCGTCGCGCCCGCCCTGCGGATCGGGGTCGCGCTCTGCACCGCGCAGCGGCGGCGTCGGCCGGTAGGGCGAGCGCTGCTCCGCTATGTCCCACGCCTCAAAAAGCGGCCCGAAGGTCTCCTGATAGTCACTCGGATCGGGGCTGACCGGAACCCACCTCACAACATCGCCAAGCCCGAGTGCGCCGTTGGTTGGGTCGTAGGTGTAGAGGCGAGGATCGGCCCCTGTGGAGGCGAGCGCGGCGAGTGGCTCTGCCGGCGGGCCGTCGATCATCGGCGGCGGGAGCGGCAACTCCGTTGTGCCATCCTGCCCTGCTGAAACAAGCAGAACGCCGCGGTCGCGAATCACCGCCCACCGCATGACCGATCCTCCGCGGAAGGGATCGAGCGGTGGAATCACCGTCTGCGATTCTGGCGGTACACCGATTCGGCCGTCCTTTGAAACGATTGGCAGTTGCTGCATTCCGGCGTATTCCGGGAGGTACCCGGCGCTGTAGTAGTGCTGCCTGACCGGCTCTTGAAGTCCCTCCGCTAGTCGGTCGACTTCTTCGTAGAGCGATGCGGTTTCGATGGCTCGCTTCTTCGCGAGTTCTTGCAGACGATAGGCCTGCACTTCCGGAATGATAAGTGGTGTGGCTGCGAGGATCACAGCGAGAAACGGAACGATCCTGCCGGAGGTCGGCGTTTCTTTTCCGGGATAGGCGAGCGAAACCAGCGCGCAGAGAAACGTCAGAATCACGACGATTCCGGCGACGTCGCCGAGTCCACCGAACCAAAAAGCTGGTCCGAGGAGTGAAACCAAAATCGTGATCCAGGGAGCTACTCCCATGTTAAGGCGACGTCTTTCTCGTGGATCGTTTCAGTGACCGGAAAGAGGGCGATCAGGCCATTCGTGAACTTGGCGCGGGTATCACCAGCGGGCAAGGAGAACTGCCAGTGGCCTTGTTCCATCGCGCGCGTGCCGACCTCGATGCGATGGAGTTCCTGGGCGTTCCCAGGTGTCACCAGAGACGGCGCAGCGAACGCGACTCCGTCTTTCTGGAGGCTTGCAGTGAACGGCTGGGAAGTTTCGAAACTCAGGAACGCGACGCCGTAAAAGCTGCCTTCGCCTCCTGCGAGATCGGTAAAGTCCACAATCAGTTGGTCGCCCTCGACGCGCGGCGACGCGGTGATCGCCGGGGACGCGTCGTATAGCATCACGGAGTAGTCGCTGCTGATGACCGCGAGCCTCGCGCCTGATTCGACGTGCTCGCGGCGAAAGCCCCAGCTACCTTGGAGAAGCGTCTCCGACTCGCGATAGAGCGCCCAAGACGCCTGATCCCATGGGAGAACTTTCGCGCCACCGGGGAGGTCTTCGGTGCCTGAGAATCGCTGGAGATCCGATTCGAGAAAACGGACAGGGTCCATGTCTTCGAAGGAAATCACGAAGGGAGTCTGCGGCGCAGTTGCCGCGTAGAGAACGAGTTGTGCAGCGACGGAATGGCAGCGTCTGCTCGCGGCCTCCCACGATGAATCTGACTTCACGAACCCCCAGGCGAAAAAGAGAACGACGACTGCGGCGAGCGGGAAAAGCCGACGGTCAATCAGCCGGGACGCGCCCGCCAAAACGAACGCCAAACCGAATCCTGCCAGGTAGACGTAGCGATCATTCTCGATCGGCGTGAGCGGAAGGAGGAAAACCGGTACGGCCGCGAGAACCCACCACGCGAGACCACAAGCGACCATCCGCACGGCGGGTTTGTTTCGCTTGAAGTAGAGGCATGAAACCACAATCGCGGGGAGGAGAAGCCCTGCGGGCGACGCGCGCACAAACCACTGCCACAGCCACGCCGAGACGGGCGCGGTGAATTGGTCGCCGTAGCCTCCCAACCCGCCGAGCCAATACGCTCGCCATGCAAACACGGCGCACGCGGGAAGCGCGCTGGACGCGAATAGGGTGAGCCCGCGCCGTCTGTTGCAGTCGGCGATCAAAAGGCCGACCGCAAGAAACGCCGGAGTGAGGAATCCGCTCTCCTTGGAAAGTGCTGCAAGGACTGTCGCGAAGGCTACCGCCAATGCCTGCGCGATGAGTCGGCCGCGAATCACTGCGAGTAACACGGCGGTCACGATGAACAGCGTCGCGAGCAAATCCGTGCGTCCGCTCACCCATGATACCGCACCAGCTGCCCGCGGAAAAAAACCGAACGCGATTCCGCCGAACAACGGAATCAGGATCCGCTCAAAGTCATCGAGCTCATCTTCCTTGCCGCGTGCCGCGACGAGAATCCCCGCAACTATCGCGGCGGTGAGGGCGTGGACGAGAACGTTGGTGAGATGATACCCACCAGGGTTCCGAATCCCGAATGCCTTGTCGTTCAGCCAGAAGGCGATCCTCGGAATCGGGCGCAACCAGCCGCCGCTCCCCCGCGCACCGGTTAACCAATCGCCGGTGAATGATTGGACTATCGTGCA
>JAUIJJ010000201.1 GCA_030431385.1 bacterium
GGCGGGGGGCGTCAACGTCCTCTTCGATCCGCTCTTCCACTCCGCGAGCGAGCCCGAGGCGCGCCGCCTGTTCCTCGACGACAAGCCCGACCCGCGGGCCCTGCCCGAGATCCACGCCGTCTTCATCACCCACGGCGACAACGACCACCTCAACCCGAACACCCTGGTGCAGCTGCCGCGCACGGTGCCGGTCTACATCCCCCGCACCGGCGCGCACCCGCCGCCCTACCAGGTGGACATCCGCGGCGTGCTGCGGGTGCTCGGCTTCGAGGCGGTGCGCGAGGTCGAGGTCGGCGACGTGGTGCAGGTCGGGGGCCTCGCGGTCGGTCTCGAATCCGTCGCCATTCCCCTCGCCACAATTGCCCTCGTCATCCTGGGCGCGAGCCAACTCGCTGGACTCTACGGCGTGGGTATCGCCACCGTCGGTATGCTCGGTACGGTCGGCATCACCATGGCAATCGACGCCTACGGGCCGATCGCTGACAACGCTGGCGGTATCGCCGAAATGAGCGAAATGGGATCCGAAGTTCGCAATATCACCGACAAGCTTGACTCTGTCGGAAACACGACAGCCGCCATCGGCAAAGGCTTCGCCATCGGAGCAGCCGGTCTCGCAGCACTCACCCTGATGGCTGCCTACGCCGCGACAGTTCGCGAGGTGAACGAAGACATTGATTCCTTCGTGATGAACATTGCCGAGCCCGTGGTCCTCGTCGGCCTCTTTGTCGGCATCATTATTCCGTTCCTCGTCGGCTCGATTACAATGAAGGCCGTTGGCTCCGCCGCGAACCAGATGATCGAGGAAATCCGCCGCCAGTTCAAGGAAATCCCCGGTCTTCTCGAAGGAACGGCCAAGCCCGATACCGCCCGCTGCGTCGATATCGCCACCTCCGCCGCCCTCAAGAAGATGCTCATCCCCGGCTCCATCGCGGTCTTTACTCCCGTGTTGATCGGCTTCGTCTTCGGCGCGTACACACTCGGCGGCATGCTCGCCGGTTCGCTTCTCGGCTGCGTCGTCCTCGCGCTGATGATGTCCAACTCTGGCGGCGCATGGGACAACGCCAAGAAGTACATCGAGGAAGGTCACCACGGCGGCAAGGGATCCGAAGCCCACATGGCAACTGTTGTTGGTGATACCGTTGGCGACCCTTTCAAGGATACCTCCGGCCCCTCCATGAACATTCTCATCAACGTCATGGCGATCGTCAGCCTGATCATCGCCCCGCTGCTTCCTCTTACCCCGTTCTGGAAGTAACCGGCCCGGGCAGTGAGCAAGACCTCGAAGCAACTACTTGCCGCGAGCGACGTGATGGTGGAGCAACTTTCCACCATCACGCCTCGCGGCAAAGTTTCTTTTATCTACCAACCGCTCGAATACGCCCGCGCCGTCTATGCCGACTACCTGAACAAATACGCTTCGACAAAGTGTGAGGTCCTGCTCCTCGGGATGAACCCGGGACCATTTGGCATGGCCCAGACCGGCATTCCCTTCGGCGATCCGCTCATCGTGAGAGAATGGCTCGGGCTTCGGGGCAAGGTCGGGCGTCCCGGCATCGAGCACCCCAAGCGCCCCGTGCTCGGCCTCGACAGCACCCGACGGGAGATCAGCGGCAAGCGGCTGTGGGGATGGGCTCAGAACCGCTTCACGACTCCGGAAAACTTCTTCTCACGATTCTTCGTCATCAACTACTGCCCGCTTCTTTTTCTGCACGCGCCCAACGACAAGAAGTGCGTCAACCTCACCCCCGAGCACCTGCTAGCCCAAGACCGCGAACTGATCTACCGGCCCTGCGACGAATTCCTTCGCGAGACTTTCCGCATTCTGAGGCCCCGCTGGGTCGTGGGAGTCGGCAAGTTTGCTCTCGGCCGCATCGAGACCGCCCTCGACGGCGAGGACTTCGTGGGCGGCTGGGTACTGCATCCCAGCGGGGCAAACCCGCTGGCGAACGCTGACTGGGAGGGGCAGGCGGAGAGCGCGCTATTGGAGCTTGGTATCGCTTTGCCCTGAGGTTTGTCCAACTTGGGGAAAACCGTCGAAAATTCTTCAAAAGGTGCGCAATGGGGGTTGACCCTATTCACCGCGACTCGTATTCGTCACTCAAGTTTTATCAACATAACTCCTCCAAAAGGAAAGGTGACAATGGTTAAGAAACTGTTGGGACTTGGAGCGCTCGCAGGTGCAGCGCTAATGCTTACAGGATGCCTCTCGGCACCCGTTATGCCGCCGTACGGCATCATCTACACAGACTACAAAGCTCCTCTCGATTTCGACCAGGAAAACAGCATGGTCGGAATGAAGGAAGGCCGTGCCGCCACGGTTAGCTACGTCGGTCTTGTCGCCATGGGCGACGCCTCCATCAAGGCAGCAGCCGAAGACGGTGGCATCAGCACCATCTACGGCGCTGACTACGAGTACAAGAACATCGTCGGCATCATTCAGAACTACACCACGATCGTTTACGGCGAGTAATCACTATGACCACGAGCGAGAAACAACCACGCCGTCTTTCACGGCTGGTGAGGCAGCTCGCCATGGTGTGTGTGCCACTATTCCTGGTCGGAATGGTTGGGTGTTCCGTTTCGCGCAGTTACTCGCGCGCAATGGGCCCCGTGGGATCAGCAATGTCAGTTGTTGACCCAAATTCCGCATTCCTGAAAACGCCAGTCGTTCCGCCACCCGGTGTGATCTACACGAACTACAAAGCACCGGTGGACTACGACTTTAGCGAACACGGTATGGGCACCAACGCCGCGGATCTGAAATCGGGTATGTCCGAGGTCAAGCGGATCAACATTCCCTACGTCAACCTGAGCTTCGCCTGGGGTGGCGATGCGTCTCTCAAGACAGCAGCAGCTGATGGTGGAATCAATACCATCAACTTTGTCGACTACGAGACCTTCGGCATCCTCACAGTTTACACGCGGACACGTTTCCACGTCTACGGCGAGTAAACCGAGGCAACAGCCAACGCGCATCACGGGCCGGACCTGCAACATCGCAGGCCCGGCCCTGTCTGTTTTACCGCCCGGCCAGACCAGCGAGGTCGGAACCAGATAAAGACAGAACGGGCCGCCACATTCCGTGGCGGCCCGTTCTGATTAGATGAGTTGATTCCTCATCGTTAGAACTTCTCGCCGTCCTTCACGGTGAGCTCGCGGAACTTACGGTTGAGCTCCATAGTGATCTCGCCGGGCTTACCGTTGCCAATCGGGCGGGCGTCGATGCTGATCAGCGGCATCACCTCTGCAGCGGTGCCCGTCAGGAACGACTCATCAGCCGTGTAGGCTTCGTAAAGAGTGAGTCTCTCCTCGCGGACCTCGATACCGCTTTCCTTAGCCAACTCGATGACCGCGTCTCGCGTCACGCCGCGAAGTGCGCCCTGATACGTCGGCGGCGTGTACAGAACTCCGTTCTTCAGCAGGAAGAAGTTATCAGCCGTACACTCGACGATGTAGCCGTTGTTATCCAGCATCAGCGCTTCAAGCACGTTAGCGTTCTTCGCCTCGATCTTCGCGAGGATGTTGTTCAGGTAGTTGAGCGACTTCACACGCGGGCTCACTGCGGCGGGGGAGTTGCGCCTCGTCGCTGCCGTGATGATGTCCAGCCCCTTTGTGTAGTATTCCTTCGGGTAGAGGCTAATGTCAGAGACGATGATGATGACGTTGGGGTCGTTGCAGGTAAACGGGCTGATGCCCAGCGTCCCCTCGCCCCGAGTCACCAGCAGCCGAATATAACCGTTATCCAGATTGTTCTTAGCACACGCCTCGATGGTGGCGTCCACCATCTCCTGCTGCGAGAGCTTCACGGTCAGCATCAGGTACTTCATCGAATCGTAGAGCCGCTCGATGTGCTCCTTCAGCCTGAATATGTTGCGATTGTAGATACGGATGCCTTCAAAGCACCCGTCTCCGTAAAGGAGGCCGTGATCGAAGACGCTAACCTTTGCATTCTCGCGGGTGACGAACTCGCCGTTGAACCAAATCTGCATTTCATTCTCCTGCGGGTCTTTGACCGCTGAACCGGAAGACGCTGTCTGCATGGATAGGTGCTCCATTTGGGTTGAGCGGCGATCCTATGGAGGTTTGCCCACGTTCGCAAGGGAGAGTTCACCCCCCGCAGCGTCGGCGGGTCTGTACACCTATACAGTAATATAGAGGGAGCCAGTACCATTTTGCCCCTCAATCGCCCGGATCGGCGACGATTCGCTGCCGATTGCACACCTGCTTGCACGCGAAGAGTGCCGAGCACAAGATGAGTGTTTGGGAAAAGTAGCGAAAAATCAGCACTCCCGACTGCTCCAAATCCTGAAAAATTACAGAGAAAACCCCGATCGCTCAGAATTATAGGGGTAATTGCCCATAGGGATTTAACGAGTTTTAACCGCGCTGACGGTCCAAAAACAGAGGGTTGCAAAAAAAATTAAAAAAATATGCGAAATGCCATTGACTAGACCACTCCGGAAAGTTACGAACTCCCTTGATTCAGAGGAAGTCCCCTTTTTCTGTGAGATTTTTGAAACGAAGGAGAAGTTGCAGCATGGTTCTATCACCCCGATCCACGAGGAGCGCAGCCCTCGCGAGATTCGTCGCCCCAACGGCGATGGCTCTCGTCCTATTAGGCGGCGTCCAGGCGCGCGACCTCAGCCCCGCGAACGCAGCCGACAACGGCAGCGGCCTCGCCCAGGGCTTTGTCGCAGCGCGTCCCAATGCGGTTAAGCAGGTCCAGCAGCAGGTACAGGGCGCGGCCCTTTACTATTATAACGGCGACCAAAAGGTCGATGTCGTTTTGGCGCTCGACGAACTGCACGTGAAGTCAACAGCCCGCAAGCCCCTCTCGCTTTCAAAGCTCGAGTCGCGGGTTCCCGGCGCTTCCGTCCAGTCCGCCGCCCGCAGTGCGGACATCAAAGACCGCGCAGTTGTCCGATTCCCGCAGGCTATGGACAATGTCTATGACCTCGGTGCTCTCGCCAGCACGGTGACCACCGCCGACAATCAGGTTGAGGCTGTTCTCTACTCTCCGACCGCCGTGGACCGAAAAGACACAGACCGTCGAATCCTCAGCAACCAACTCTCCGTGAAGCTGGCTGATGGCCAGTCAATCGACGACCTCGCCGCCAAGTACGGCCTGACGGTTGTCGAGAAGGTCGCCTACAGCGACAACACATGGATTCTCTCAGGCAGCAGCGATCTCACCGCAAGCCTTGAGAAAGCCAATAAAATTTACGAGAACGAGGCCGTCGAGTTCTCCACGCCAGTGATCTCCCGTCAGCGACAGGCCCGTCTCACGCCAAACGATCCGCTCTTCAGCAGCCAGTGGCATCACCGCAACACCGGCCAGAGCTCCGGTGGCGTATCCGGCAATGATGTCAACATCCGCACGGCTTGGGATTCAGTGACCGGCTCCGGTATCAACATCTCCATCGTTGACGATGGTCTTCAGACCAACCACCCGGACCTTGCAGCCAATGCCCGCACGGACATCGACTACGATTACAACAACAGCGACAGCGATCCTTCGCCGTCCGGTGCTGATAACCATGGCACCTCGTGCGCAGGTGTTGCCGGCGCTGTTGGTAACAATAGCGTAGGCGTGACAGGCGCTGCCTACGATGCAGGCCTTGTTGGCGTTCGTCTGATCTCCGCTCCCGCGAGCGACTCCGACGAAGCGAACGCCATGGCGCACCGCGTCAGCGACAGCAACGCCAACCGCGTTCACGTCAGCTCCAACTCCTGGGGCCCGAACGATGACGGCGCTCGTCTCGAAGCACCCGGCCCCCTGACTGCTGCGGCAATCCAGAATGGCATCAACAATGGCCGTGGCGGCCTCGGCACAATTTACGTCTGGGCAGCGGGCAACGGCCGTTGCGCCATTGATAACGTCAACTACGACGGCTACGCCAACAGCCCCTACACCATCGCGATTGGTGCCACGGGCGCCGACGGCAAGTTCAGCTACTACTCAGAGCCTGGCGCTGCCATGCTCGTGAACACACCTTCCAACTACGGCTCATGCAGCACCGGCGCCGTCGCCGGCATCACAACCGTTGACCGTACCGGAAGCGCTGGCTACGGAAGCGGCGATTACACCAGTACCTTTGGTGGCACTTCCTCCGCATGCCCGCTCGCAGCCGGCATCGCCGCACTGATCCTCGACGCCAACGGCGGCCTCTCATGGCGCGACGTGCAGCACATCCTCGTCGAGACAGCAACGCGCAACGACTCCGGCGATGCTGGCTGGGCACAGAACGGCGCAGGCCACTGGTTCAACCACGCCTACGGCTTCGGTCGCATCGACGCCTCAGCAGCAGTCGCGGCTGCCTCTTCTTGGAGCAACGTTCCGGCGCAAGAGACACCTTTGACAGCAAGCGAGTCCTCGACCGTCGCGATTCCCGACAACAACCCGACGGGCATCTCGCGCACACGCACCATCAGCGCCCCGGCCGATTTCGTCACCGAGCACGTAGAGCTCACCTTCAGCGCGACTCACACCTATCGCGGCGACCTGGTCATTACGCTGACCTCGCCCGACGGTACTGTTTCCGAACTGACTGAGCTACACAACGACAGCGGAGACAACTTCAACAACTGGAAGTTCATGACGGTCGCCAACTGGGGCGAAAACCCCAATGGCACATGGACGCTGAACGTCGCCGACGGCTACACGGGCGACACAGGCAACCTCACTGGCTGGACGCTCAAGGTGAATGGCTATCGCTCCGGCAGCTCGACACCGACGCCGACACCGACGCCGACAGCAACTCCGACACCGACGCCTACCCCGACACCGACAGCTACTCCGACGCCGACACCGACTTCGACGCCGACCGGCTCCGTCCTCGCATCCGCGAACTTTGAAAGCGGCTTCGGCGACTGGCCGAACGTTTCCAGCGGCGACAGCCACGACTGGACACGCGACAGCGGAGGCACGCCTTCAAGCGGCACCGGCCCGAGCACTGGCGACGGTAGCTCTTACTACGCCTTCATTGAAACATCCAGCGGTTCGGCCTACTCATCCGGCAACAGCGCGATCCTCGAATCCGACTGGATCTCCGGCAGCGCGCGCACCCTTAGCTTCTCCTACCACATGTACGGAGCAGATATGGGAACTCTCTACGCAGAAGTCTCAACTAACGGCAGCTCATGGAGTCAGGTCTGGAGCCGCACGGGTCAGCAGCAGGCCAGCAACGGCGCTGCTTGGGGCACCGCAAGCGTTAGCCTCGCCTCTTACAGCGGCAGCATCAAGGTCCGCTTCCGCGGCGTCGCAGCCGGGAACTATCGCGG
>JAUIJJ010000202.1 GCA_030431385.1 bacterium
TCGGCGGCGCAGCACGGGCAGTGAAGGCCGGTGAGGTGAAAGGCAAGTTTGCCGTCCTGCGTGGCGATGGTAATGTCCCGTTCCGAGGGGGCGGCGGACACAGATTGCCACATGAAGGCGAACATGCCGATTTGAATGAATGCAGCCAAACAGAGCAGGCAAAGGGCACAGCGATTTGTCGTTTTGCTACATGAATGACACCCACACGATTGTTTTCGGTTGTTGCGCCAATAGACAACTACCCCGTACACGAGTGCCAAACCACCGAGTGCCGTGAACAGCCCATGGTACTGGGAAAAGAGTGACGCTGTTGATAGCCCGCCTACTCCCAATAAGATAAGGGCCAGTGGGAGGCCGCAGCAAATGGTGTGGGGAAGTAGGCTGAAGATCGCTGCCGTTATGGGAGATGTGGTAACTGATTTACTAGAGGATTCGGTCTTCATTTGGTGCCCTCCTGAGTTCCACTTCCAACCAAGCTATTCGAGACACAGGTTGTTATCTCATGAACAGGTGGTGGGAAGTGTATCGCTCGTTTCAAGTCTCATCTTCGCCGATTGGTTGCCAGGCGCCGACCGGGCCTTTGGACATCCGGTTCGGCCGCTTCCGGCGAGTATGGGGAGATCGTTTGTCAGTTAGAGGCGCGGGTCAATGATAATGAGAGGGCGATATCAATAAGGGTGCTACTTGGGAGAGTTGCTGTTTAGCCCCTCTCGCCGTCCCAAAGCTCTGATGGAGGTTCCGACTATGGGGCTGGTCTCGCGCTAACAATTCAGTATCTAGTCAGGAACGAAAACAGACCTCTCCTGAACAGCTTAAAGTTCGTACGCCAACTTTGTGGCCCGTAGATAAAGGACTCCCCGAGAAGGACATGGCCTTCCCGGGGAGTTTGGTTTCTTGCTTGTGCAGCCGACTTAGTCGAGGTCTTTCCAATCGTGAACGGAGGACGGATTGACCGTGTAGGCTTCGTTGACCGTAGGAGTAGCGCCGAGGAAGGCGTTGTTCGGGAAGTCGACGATGTCCTGTGCGCCGGTGAACTCGAGACCGAGGTCACCAGAGCCGGAAATTGTATTGACGGTGACAGTGAATGTTGAAGGGTCGACGATGACCACTGTGGAGACTGTGCCGACGACGGTGCCTGTGGTTGTTAACTGGAAATCGGTCGGGTCAACGTTCTTGACGGCTTCATCAAATTTCACTGTGAAGTCGACGGTAGAAGCGGTTGTCGGGTTGGCGTCAACGCGGGCCGTCGACGTGGCGAGAGGGGCGGTCACATCGGCGACGTTCGCAGCGCCGGGTGTTCCGTTCAGGCCGGAAGCTGCCCAGTTTGAAGCTACATTATTATCAACGATAGAGGCGTCGCCGATGAGGATGATCGAAGAACCGGTATCATCCACATTGGGCCAACCGTTGGCATCGTTCTCGTAATCGACGCGATCGATCTCTGTTCCCGCGTCGTTCTTGATAACGAAGCTATCGCCGCCGCCGCCGAGACCGAAGTCAAAATCGACAACCGGCGCAGCGCCGGAAGACGTTGTCCACGCGGGGAAGGTACCATAGTCGGATGCGGAATTCGCGAACACTGCGTAGCCATTGGCAGGGATCGTTGTGCCAGCAGGAGCAGCAACATTGCGAAGGTTGCTGTCGTCGACGAGGAAGAAACTGATGTCCTTTGGTGTGCCGGTAAGATTGAGAACTTCAACAAACTCAGCGTCGACCTGGCTGTAAGGCGCATCGGTGTTCGGGCCGAACATAATCTCTGTGATAGCGACCTCGCCAACAGCCGGGCGGTTGTCGTTTACGTAAAGGAAGAAACTGTTTCCTGCATCACCCAGTGAGGTTGTATCGGTGTCATCGTCGGTCGCTTCGATGTAGTACTCGACGGTATCGGTATTGGCAAAGGGACCAAGGTCGACCGTGTAGGTATCGCCCGAATCGAGCACCATCGCGGTGCTGGAGAACCCGCCGCCGTTGATACTCGCAAAGACGTTCGCGGAAGCGATTGTGCCGTCGCTGTCTGTGATGTCGGCAGTGATGGTGATGGTATCAGCCGAAGTCGGGATGTCTGTCGACTGCGTGCGGTTGGTAACCGCCGGGGGAGTGTTCACGCCACCGCCGATTGTGAAGGGTGCCGAGTTGAGCACAATCGCGGAATTGTTGGCTGTCCAGTTAGCGCTGTTGTTGATAGCTGCAAAGATGGCCGCCGGAGTACCGGAACGTATTCCCGTGTACTCGGAGTTGTCGTCGGTAGACCCACTCGCAATGGCGACTGCGGAAGTGTTTTCTGTCAGGCCGAGCGGGACTGCCGTCTCTGTAGAACTTGTGGCGTCCGAATCAAAGCTGTCTTCGAGATCGACCGCGTGAAGGAACGTGGGAGAGGCGGTTGTACCCTGAAATGCGAGGACTTCATCGCCGCCCGTCGAAATGGCGACGCCATTGGTGCCGACGTTCGCGTCGTTCGCTGTCGCGTACTCGCCGGATGGAGGAGATGTGAATGTCTGAACCGTGCCGGCAGTAATCGCGGCAGATGCTGTGAACAGGATAGCCCCTTCGTTGGCCCTGAACCCTGAATTGTCACCGAGCCATCCCGAATCGGTGAAGTACACCTGAGTCCCTGCCTGAAGGTCGATGAGTGGTACCCAGTATATCTCATCCGGATTGTCACCATTAACGCCGATGATCGCCATGTCGCCAACGCTCATTGTTGTCTGAGCCTCAGCGCTAATGCCCATCGTTAGTAGGCCAGCGGTGAGCAGTGCTGCCGTCGCAAATCTCATCTTCATTTCTGTTCTCCAAGTAGAATAGGCCCGAAGGCGGCGACACTACGCCCATCCCACCTGCTTCACTTCAACCATCAAATAGACTTTCGCGCGAATGTCATCGTTCTGTCGACCTACCGCCCAAATCACGAGCGATTAGACCGTCGCTGGTCCTAACTCACCAATGGCAACCCGTGACGAGAGAAGGGTGGCTGACTCGCCACAGAGGGCGTTCGTCCTGACGGTCCCTGTGATTATGAGGTCGAACTCACGATCAGGAACACGAAATGACAGGGGGCGCGTTCGGATTCAAACGCGCGTACACGATATCAATGCATTGGGGAGCGAGGATAGAAAGGAAGTAAATGGTGCCGACGAGAGGAGTCGAACCTCCACTCCGGTTAAGGAACACGGACCTGAACCGTGCGCGTCTGCCAATTCCGCCACGTCGGCACTCTAGGCAGCGCGGGCTGAACGCCCGCGTGAGCGCGAGAGTAGAGGCGATTTTTGGCGCGTCGTGCAAGCCTTTTCTCTCCGATTTTTACCGCGTACTTCGCAGCCGACACACGAACCGGGTAATGCCGTTGACCGCTGCGACTTGTTGCTCGACATTACTCTCAGGTCGAGAGATCGATCAGAACAGAATTGGAGAATGTTGGATGAAAAATCAAAGCAGGAAGTGTCTCGCGGCGGCGTGTTCCTTGGTCGCCCTGCTCGTTGTTCTCGCTCTGCCGGGGACCATCTGTGCGGAGGAAGCGGCCGACGCCCCGAAGCCGGTGTTGAGCAGCAGTGCGTATCCCCTTGATGTCTGCGCTGTTTCCGGAGGCAAGCTGGGCGGTATGGGCGACCCGATTTATCTCACGGTGGCTGGGCGCGACGTTGCGCTTTGTTGCATGGGGTGCGAGGGGAAGATCAAAGAGTCGCCGGAGAAGTACTTCTCCACAGTCGATGCGAAGATTATTGAGCAGCAGAAGGACACCTATCCACTGACCACTTGTCTCGTCAGCGGCAATGCACTGCCCGCTGTCGCGGATCGTGTGTATTTTGTCGACAACTTGAACAGGCTCTTTGCGTTCTGTTGCGAGGGTTGTAAGGGCAAGGTGGCTGCTGCACCTAAAGAGTGGGGCGGTAAGCTCGATCAAGCCATCGCAGAAGCTCGCCGCGAGGCGTATCCGCTGACGACCTGCATTGTCAGCGCCGAGCCGATCGACATCATCGGCGATCCCGTCGAGGCAGTGATCGGTGGCGAGCTGTTTCAGTTTTGCTGTCGCGGCTGTGCGAACGACGTCGCAGCGCGGCCTGATCATTACAGGACGCTTCTCGCAAAGGCCCGCGCTGGCGAAGAGATCGAACAGCAGCTGACCCCTGAAGAGATTCACGCCGACGATCCGCACCATGACGAAGAGGCGGAGCACGCAGAGTAAGTCACCTCCGAGCGACTCACGTTGAGTACCAAGAGACCGCCCCGATGTGGGGCGGTCTCCTTATATCTGCTGCTGCACAATTCAGTCTCGGTGGGGGAAGGGACTAGAACCTCAACTCTGCCGCGTCGCCCGAGTCCACAATGCCGTCGTCATTCGCGTCGAGCGCATCGTTCAGGATCGGGTTTCCGTCGACGCGGCCCGTGAGGAGGTCAACGACCTGATCGAGCTGGGGAGTGAAGCCGGGTATCGACTCGCTCCATTGGCGGGCGAGCACGATCGGGCCTTCCTCGGTGCTCGTTCCGTCGAAGGTCCAGGCGATAACTGGCCGGTTGTCGGCGGGAATGTAGATCGTGGGGTTATAGTGTCCGAGGGCGTCGGGGAGTGTGTAGGGGAGCATGCTCAGGCCCGCAAAGTCGTTCTCGGGGCTACCCATTGCGACCCAGCCGTCCTGTCGGTCGCGATAGCTCGCGAAAATGTGAAACTTCCCGCTGTTGGGAGGAGACTCCGCGCGGAACGCGACAACGGGCCGATTGCCGAGATCCATGGCGAGCGCGAAGTTTGCGACCGAGGGCTCTGGATCGGTGACTCGTCTATCATCAAAAGTATCGATCCTCGTAAGCCCCCACGGCTCGAGAGGGTCGCCCAGATCCGCCCAACTCCCGCCGTTCCATTCGAACACCTTGAGGTCGCCGTTGAGGCGATTTTCCCAAGCAACAAAGATGTTGGTCATCCCGTCGACAGTGGCGACCTGCGGGCGACGACCGTCGCCGAGGCCGACTGATGCGCTGGTCCCGAGCTCCTGCCACTCGTTGGCCGTGGGATTGAAAATCTGTACTCGGATCGTTTCGAAAAGCTCGCGTTCGTACTGCGTGTAGGCGACCACGGGGCGCGCCAGCCGGAACGCCATTGATGGATGTTCAAAGCTCAACGGAGTGGTGGTGTTGCCAAGCGCAATGGGCACCGTATCGGAATCGTCGAGGCCACTCCACGAGCTGCCGTCGAAGGAACGGACATAGATGCTACGCCCTTTCTTGGGTCCGAGGCTATAGGCGACGTCGGGAAACCCGTCAGGCCCCATGGTGGTCCCGATATTGTAGACGAGATCGGTGAAGCTGGTAATCCCTGTGATGCCGCCATCTTCGAGGGAACCCCCGAGGTCGACCCAGCCGGAGAGGGAACTCCAAACTCCGGCGTAGGCGTCTTGCTGGAGAAACTGCGGGAGCGTCGAAACGAAAGCGGTGGAGAGGCCCAAGTCGTTGCCGGACAAGCGCAGCTCTCCTGGATCGTAACCAATGCCACCGAATACCTGCCCGGTCGACGTGCCATCGGGAGCGGCCCATGCCCGATTGTCGTACGCCAGCGACCACACGTAGTTGCGGTTGTTGGAGGATTCACTCCTGAACACGATCATGGGGTAACCGCCGGCGATCCCGGCAAGCGAGGCTCTGTGCTCAAAGCGGCCAGCTGCGGATACGCTTCCATCGAAATTTTCAGCCTTGAAAATCCCCGGAAGCGTCCCCGAACCGCTGCCGATCTCATCCCAGTCCTGTGCCTCAGCGGAGATGACAAGAAGCGCCGCGAAGGCGATGGTGAAGAGTACTTTTTTCATTCTGTTTCCTGATCCGAATCGGGATTGTTATGTCCACCGGCGAACATTTTCTGCACTGGCGAGGGTTGGTAAAAATCATCGGTTACGAATGGCGGGTTGGTGTCGTCCTCCCACCACGAGTAGGCGGGATGCTCCTCGAAGATCAACGCTGCCCTGACCACGCCGTGGATCACGAGTCCCCCCATGAAGGAAAAGATCGCAATGGCGACAAGGTGTTCTTTTGGCCTGACGAATTCACAGACGCGCTCCCGCATCCGGCGAGTCAGAAACGCGAGCGGCCAGAGCGTCACAAAGAAGAGGGCGAACAGGATCCCGAAGGGATTGAACTTCCACGCCCAGATCGGGTGCCCGTGGAGCGTGCTCGTGACGGATCGAGTCAGCCCGCAACCGGGGCAGGGGATGCCGATGGATGACTTCATCCCGCACGTGCTCAGCCCCATCCCGGCAGGAGGGAACACGAACATTCCCAGGATCAGCCCGACGAGCGCGAGCCACCCGATCAGCGGATTCGTGATGACTTCGGAAAAGCCCGCGAACACTCGCCGCCGCGGCAGCTCAGGGCGGGCCCCGGCGGGTGCTATTGGGGCTGGCTGATTGGGTGGATTTTGGACGGATTCCTGAATCTGAGTTCCTCGGCTTGGATGTCTGCGCAGCGAGCTAAGCTCGCGTTTCGGCGCGTCTGTTTTCACGCTGAATGACCTTCCCGGCAAGAGTAACCTTCATCAGGCGGCGCTGGTAAAACTAATAGAGGGCGGCCCGAAGGCCGCCCTCTATCGTTGATCAGGTTATGGGTCGTTGGTTATTCGCTCAGAATCAGCCACTCTTCAACACTTGTCGAGGGAGTGATGATGTAGGAGGCGAAGCTTGGCTCAATGTAGGACTCACCGGAGAGAGTGCTTTCAGTCGCGACACCTATGATGTCGAACGCCGATGAGGGAATCGGTTCCCCAACAGCACCGCTGGTGGCACCCATCCGAATCGCGCTGATGGCAAGGCCTCCTGGACCGGTGAGCAGGTAATCGACCCCATCGGCGAAGGTTCCCGATTCCGCGACCGTGGCATCATTGACGCGAACTGACTCGCCTTCTATCTCATCGAGCGTCGAGATAGAGCCGTCCACAAGGAGCGGCGCGGGAAGGGGGTTGGAGCCCGTAACGACTGTGGCGGACGAGCCACCATTCATCAGGAGCGTCAGCACGCCATCATCGTCGGCCAAGGTGCCGGTGATATCTTCGAGAATGTCTCCAGCTAGAAACACAGGACCGTTGACCACACAGACGAGGCCCGTCTGGCCGTCTCCGCCGGAACCGTCTTGAATCGCGATCTTGTACGGTGCGCCACCGCGTACCACCGAGTCAGGGCCTGCGTGTACGATTGCTTCGCCTGTGATAACGATGTCGGCACCTGCGCCGGCTGCCCGAGCTGCGGCGAGATCGCTGACAGAGGTCAGCGTGGTGCCGCTGATGGGAATCAACTCGTCGCTAAACAG
>JAUIJJ010000203.1 GCA_030431385.1 bacterium
ATTTCGCGGAAGGGGATCGGCCCGGGCTCTATTAGCCTACATCCGACCGGTCTTCCCCACGGCCCCCACCCGGGAGCGTACGAGAAGAGCATCGGGGAGCGGCACACGAGCGAACTTGCTGTGATGATGGATACCTACGCGCCGCTGAAACTCACCTACGCGGGTGCGGGAATCGAAGTGAAGGATTATCACGAGACGTGGATTTCAACGCTCGATAAGTCAGCAGAGCACGCGATGGATTGACCTTGATTGGTTTATATTGAGAAAGCCGAAGCACGCTAAAGCGCGCTCTAACTTTTTCGCGAGAATCTGTATTCACCCGGCTGAAGCCGGGTGCTACCTATTCGGGAAACTGGGCACAGTCTATTCGGGAAATTGGGCACAGTCTATTCAGGAAATTGGGAACAGTGTTTAGTTTAGCGGCGATTGTTGGCGTAGCAGTTTAGGCTACCCACAATTTTGGGCGCAGCAGTTTAAGCTACCCTCAATAGTGGGTGCAGTGGTTTAGTTTTCCCGTCGCTGTGAGCATAGCTTTAGAGTTATTTCCGCTAGTAGGCGCAGTGGTTCGGTTACCCGTGATTGAACGGAGAGCTGTTGAGTCTGCGGCGAGATAGCCGACCCTATAGCGTGCTCCATTCGTTTGTTTCCTGTGCTCTATTCGTCGTCTGGTAGTTCCGTGGCGAGGGCGCTGGCTACAATGGGAGTGCTTGATTTCGGGACAGCGCCGAGGAAGCTGTTCACCCACCAGAAAATGTCCTGCTCGCGGACGTTTTTTCGGAGTCCCTGCATACGCTCGTGGCGTTCTTCGACGGGCATCATCGATGCACGGTAGATCGCGTCGGCGACGCCTTCGAGATCGTGCGGGTTCACGATAAGCGCGTGGTCTTTTAACTGCGACGCAGAGCCGGCGAATTCGCTGAGAATCAGCGCGCCGTGATCGTCGTAGGAACAGGCGCAGTATTCCTTGGCGACGAGATTCATTCCGTCCTTCAAAGGGGTCACCAAGCAGATTTCCGCAGCGCGGTAATACCCCATCAATTCGTACTGGGGGAGCGACCTATACATGTAGTGCACGGGCACCCAACCATGCCGCGCAAAGCGCCCATTGATTTCGCCGACGAGTCGGTCGAGCCGGTCTTTCCAGCGTTTGTATTCGGGGATGTCTTGTCGGCTGGGGATGACGAGTTGCACGAGGGATAGCTTGCCGTGGAGGTCGGGGTACTTTTCCAGAGCTCTGCTGAACGCGTGAAACTTGGCGGGAATTCCCTTGGTGTAGTCGAGCCTGTCGATCCCCAAGCAAAACGTGTTCGCGCCGTGGTTTTCATGAATGTACCAGGCCGAGTCCTGCGACTCCTTGTCTTGTACCTTGTCGTTGAAGTAATCGAAGTCGATGCTGATGGGAAATGCGCCAGCGCAGATGCGGCGTTCGCCCAATTGGATGTAGGCCAACTCGCCCTCGAATTCGGCGGTCGACTCGGGGACAAAGGCGCGGACGCATTCGACGAAGTTCCTCAAGTCGCGGCCCGTTTGAAAGCCAACCGTGTCGTAGGCGAGAAGTGCGCGGATGACCTCAACACGCCAAGGGAGCCGGGCAAAAATATCGAGCGTCGGGAAGGGGATATGAAGGAAGTAGGCGAGCACGTTCCCCAGATTCAACTCGCGCAGGTACTTGCCTACTAAAATCAATTGGTAGTCATGGACCCAGATCAAGTGGTCGGGGCGGGCTTCTTCCGTGATCGACTCGGCGAAGCGCCTGTTGGCGTCCATGTAGAACACCCACTTCTCCTGATCGAAAGAGGCATGCCCGAGTAGATCGTGGAACAGCGGCCAGAGCGTTTCGTTTGAGAAGCCGAAGTAGTAGCCCTCGATGAGCTCCTCGCTCAGTGGGACGCCGCTGAACTTGCACCCCATCTCGTCGCCGACGGAACCGAGCATCTCGTCGATGGGAGCTCCGTGCGCATCGCCGGGCCACCCAATCCAACAGCCACCGTGACGTTGGAGCACTGGCTTCATCGCCGTGACCAATCCGCCCGATCCGGTTCGGATGTTCCAAGTTCCGTCCTCCTCCTCCTTGACAACAATCGGGAGCCGATTGCTGACGATGAGGAGTGGTCTGCTTACTATGTCTGATTCATCTGCCATGTCTAATCTTCTTCCCGACTCGCCAACTCCTGCCATTTGTGAAGGAACTCGAGGAGCCCTTCCGGCTGGCGTAGTCTCACTGATGCTGCCGACTCGCGATCGTCGTTTCTCACTATGATAGCTAGCCCATCGTCTCCCAACGCGCGGAATCCGTCCTCATCGGTCAGGTCGTCACCAAGAAACGCGACAGCGTGGTCGTTGCCTTCTAGTTCTCGCAAGATTTGTTCTACCACATCGCCCTTTGTCCGGCCTGGTGCCATGAGCTCCAGACCGCCATCGAAGGTCTTGATCGCGAGGTCGCCAGAATCTGCGATTGGCTGCCAGATCGCTCGGAGGTCACCTTCGATCCCTTGGACGGTTTCCCCGCTCATGCCTCTCCAGTGGACAGCCACGCATCCGGTTTTGGTTTCGACGCGGTCGGAGGGCACGACGTCGCGGGCGCATAGTTCACCCTTTTTGAGACCGGACTTCATTGTGTCGGTCAGCCCGATGATCTCGACGTCGCCGTCTGTCGAAAGGTGTTCGCGCCCGTGGCATCCCCATACTTCGATGGGCTTCCTGAGGCCGGCGAGCTGGACGACCTCGCTGGCGTTGCGACCACTGATGAAGACGATGCGTGTGCGGCCATCGCTGCCGATCTCATCTAGGACTTCGCGCACACCGGGCGAGGGGACGGCTTGGAATCGATCAACTGTGAATGGCGCAAGGGTTCCGTCGTAGTCGAGCAGCAGCACTGGCTGATCACAGTTATTGAGTTTCTCGTAGAACTCATCCAGAAGTTCGACGTTACCAGATACCATAATACTTGAATTGCCCTTCGATTCGTGCCGCTGGATTAAACTCCGGCAGGCACTTCGATTTCCTCGTAAAGTGTGTTTCGCAGCACCGGTTGTCTGCCGCAGTCGCGGATCAGTCGGCGTAGCTCGTCGGGTGTCATGCCCTTCGGCGTGTGCGCACCGGCGTCGTGATAGATTTCCTCATGGACGACGGTGCCATCGATGTCGTCGGCGCCGAACCACTGGGCGACCTGTGCTTGCTTGATACCCAACATGATCCAGTATGCTTTGATGTGCGGAATGTTGTCGAGCATCAATCTTGAGATGGCGATTGTCTGGAGTTCGAGAAACCCGGTCGGCCCCGGGAGGTGATCGAGTTTGGTGTTGGCGGGGTGAAAGCTCAGCGGAATGAAGCACTGAAACCCGCCCCATTCGTCTTGGTGAGTACGCAGCCGCATGAGGTGGTCGATGCGGTGGCGGGGTTCTTCGAGGTGGCCGTAAAGCATCGTGCAGTTGGACTTGAAGTCGCGCTTGTGCAGCTCGCGATGGGTCTCGAACCAGCCTTCCGAATCGCACTTGTGTTCGCAGATCTGGTCGCGGATTTCAGGATCGAAAATCTCTGCGCCGCCGCCAGGCATTGATCCCATACCTGCCTCGGCGAGTTGGTCGATGACTTGGCTGATGGTGAGTTTGGATATCCGCGCGATGTAGACAACTTCGACGGGGGTGAGGGTTTTGATGTGGCCGTCGGGGAAGGCTTCTTTCAGGGCGCGGATGTAGTCGCAGTAGTATTCAATTTTGAGGCGTGGATCCAGCCCACCGACGAGATGGATTTCCGATCCAGCGGGGGGCATCATTTTCTTCGCCCGCTCGACGATTTCTTCCGGCTTGAGAATGTAGCTGTTTTCGTCGAAGGCCTTCCGGCCGAAGGCGCAAAACTTACACGACATGAAGCAGGTGTTTGTCGGGTTGATGTGCAGGTTGATGTTGTAGAAGGTCTTCCGGCCGTGGAGGCGCTCGCGGACTCGGTTTGCGAGCGCGCCGATTCCCGGTAGGTCGTGGATATCGTAAAGCAGCAACCCGTCGTCGAAGCTGAGGCGTTCTCCGGCGTCGATTTTCGAAGCGATGGCGTGGAGTCGTGGGTCGGAAAAGTTGTCCGTCGTCATTTCTGTAATCATTCTCTCGGAGTGAGGAGGCGTTCGCCTTCGTAACCACCGACGCGATCCTGCCATCATGTGACCGCTGCGGGCAAGCAGGGATGGTGCGCCGCTGCGGCAGTGGATGAGAGGTGGGTACAAAAACCAGAAACGGCACTTAACCTGATTGACCTCAAACCGGGGGGCCGGGAAGCTTGCTGCCTACTGGCCCGGGGCGGCGTCTCGGGTATCATCTGTTTTTTGCATTGCAGGGTATGAGCCAATACGCAATCGGCGACATTCTCGCCGGAAAATATCAGATCAAAGCGATCCTCGGAGCCGGGGGGATGGGTACGGTGTATCGTGCCCGGCAAAAAGACCTCGGCAGAGACGTGGCGATCAAAGTCCCGAATCCTGCTGCCTTGCAAGTTCCCGGGTTTTTGGCGCGCTTCGAGCGCGAAGCCAAGACCGTCGCCCGACTTGTCCACGACAACATTGTTCAGGTGTATGAGTACCACCACGAAGGCGACTTCATCTATATCGTGATGGAGTATGTGGAGGGTCAGGACCTCAAGTCGTTGGTGACGCACCCGTCGCCCGGGCTAAAGGTCAAGGATATCGCAACGATTCTGAAGGCTTCTTGCGAGGGCCTCGGGTTCGCTCACGAGAACGGAATCGTCCACCGCGACATCAAGCCTCACAATATTATGGTCCAACAGATGGCGCGCGGCCGGTGGCGCGTGAAAATCATGGACTTCGGAATCGCGCACCTCGAACAGAGTGCAGGGCTTACGCAGCAGGGCGAACAGCTCACGATGACCGGTCAGGCCATCGGAACGCCCAGCTACATGTCGCCGGAGCAGGTTCGCGGCAAGGGTATCTGCGCGCAGTCTGACATCTACTCATTCGGCTGCGTGATTTTCTACGTTTTCACGCGCACGACCCCCTTTACCGGCACGGGCTTCACCGTGGCGGCGGCACATATCAGCGACCCACCGCCGCCGCTTCGGACGAAGGTGCCGGACCTCCCGGAGCCTCTTGAGGTCGTTATCAACAGGTGTCTGGAGAAAGATCCGGGGGCGCGCCCACAGCACGCGACTGATCTTGGAGAAGAGCTTTTCGAGTCTCTGCGCCCGCAGCTCGACAAGCGGATGGACACGATTTGGCCGGAGGCTCCTGCGCTCGCGGATAGCGCTCCAATTCCGCCGACGCGCGCGGCGGAAGTCGATATGGTGACGGAGGCCTCCGCGCCGTTGGGTGGCGAACACGCCAACGACGCGACGATCGCTTCGAACGACGGACACACGGCCACTGTCCCCAGCGCGACGGAAGTTCCTTCGGAAACGAAGTCAGTCGGCAAGGGCGCGTTTGAGCCGACGGCGCACACGGCTCCTGTATCGGGTTCCGGAACTTTTCAGCCCATCGCCGAGCATCTCTCCGCTGCGACGATGCAAATGCCGACACAGGGCTCTGTTGCCGCGCCGGGAATTGGACAGAAGAAGGGGCTTAACAAGCTGCTCATCGCGGGGATCGTGATCGCGCCGATCCTCCTCGGCGCGGCTGTTATGGCCGTCATGGTGAATCAGGGGATGCTCTTTGGGAAGCGCGGAAACAACGGCGGCGGCAACGGCGGTGAGGTTGTCAACAACGGTGGAATCTCGACGGGCGGAAACAATAGCGCAGTTGGTCCAACGATGAGCCCTGTGCCGACGGCCACACCAAAGCCGAGGCCCACGGGGACGCCTACCGCGACTCCGACGCCTTCACCTGTTCCGACGCCTTCGCCTGATCCTGTGAAGGAAGAGGTGCGGACTCTGACGAGCCGTTTGGAAAACCAGAATTCAATCGCTGGCAAGGTGCAGGTCTGGCGATCAGCAACGAACAGTGCATTAGCGTCGGCGCAACCGGTCAAACAGCTCGCCGACGATATCGCGCGCTCGCTCGCGCTAGACCCGGAAATGGTAAACGTTCACGGGGAGACCTTCAGCATGGGCAACGTGGACAGCTCCGGATCGTATCCCGAAGAGCAACCTGTCCACAACGTGACGCTCAGTTCTTATGCCATTGGCAAGTATGAAGTAACAGCAATCGAGTACGCGACGTTCCTCAATTCGATCCCGGCTGCTCAGGCGGAGGCTTACTTTGATTCGGCGCCTAAACGCGATTCGATTACGTATTCGTGGAACGAGAGCAAGGGGCGCTACTTCCCCAAAGAGACGATGGAGTTGCATCCTGCAAACGGAGTCAGTTGGGAAGCGGCCAAGGCGTACACCGATTGGCTGAGCCGTGAGACGAATAAGAGCTGGCGGCTGCCGACGGAAGCCCAGTGGGAATTCGCCGCTCGCGGGAACACGCAGCACAGGTTCCCATGGGGGACGGACAGCCCGGATAGTTCGAAGGCTCGTTTTGATTCAGAGCACCTCAACCCGCCGACACAGGCTGTGACATCGAATCCTGCTGGCGCGAGCTTTTCCACTTCGCTCAATATGGCGGGTAACGTGGCCGAGTGGTGCGAGGACTGGTACCACGACGACGCGTACCAGATGTCGCTCGGCAGGGACCCGGTTGTTTCCGAAGAGCCACGAGGCGCGCGGCCCAAGCGGGTCTTGCGTGGTGGCAGTTTCCTGGAGCGTGCAGATGACCTTCGGGCGTCGCGCAGATTGCGTCAGGAGCCAGACGACCCGCACGTTGGCGTCGGTTTCCGCTTGGTCCTCGAAAACATTTAGGACTAAACTCTCGTTCGTTTCTCAGAGTAACATTCTCCCGCAAGAGGTGACTCATGGCGGCTTTCTTCAGATATGCGTTCGCGATACTTGTGACGATCGGTTTGGTCACAGGATGCGGAGGCGGAGCAAAGTTTGATATTATCGAACGCTCAGCGGTGATGGAGCCTCTGCCCGTCCGCGCGATTGTGACGGACTTTAAGGACGACCGCGGCCTCGAGAGTTGGTCGCATAGTCCATGGACGTACATTCCGCTACTCTTCTGGGGGTCGTATTCATACGACCGCCACGACGGCGTTTATGTCGCGAGCATCAAGCCGTTTCCCGAGACCTTTGCGAAGGATCTGGAGAAGCGGCTGAACGAAGCGGGAGTCTTCCGAACGGTCGAGTACTTCCCGACGGTTGAAGAGGCCAAGCGCGGCGAGTATGACATCATCGTTCAGGGAACGCTCAAAAAGTCCGTCGCGAAGGGGATCACCACGCGCTACGGCCTTTCG
>JAUIJJ010000204.1 GCA_030431385.1 bacterium
ATTCGAGGTAAATGTCAAGTCGTCCAGGCCTTATCTTTTGGCCCTGGCGTGCATGGGACGCAAGCACTCTCACTACGGATTTCTTGAGCTTTGATTTCTCGAAGAAACCAGCGTTTGCTGCGGAGGCATGAGTTTTGAAAAGCTCGTTCACATCGATATCAAGAATGTCTGGTGTGAAGACAATGAGGGCAGGATCGGCGCTTTGTGCGAGTTCGATAGCTTGGCTCGAAACGAGTTCAACGGATTTGTCCCATTGAACAGTTTGGACTTCTTTGAGCTTGTCGGCCGTGAGTTCTTGACGCGCATGTAGATCGAGCATCATTGCGAAGTCTTGAGGCGAGCCAGCGGAGCTCAGGGCTTTACCAAGAATTGAGGAGCTGCTGATCTCGAGTGAGAGTTTGTCCAGAGTCTCAATGTGAGCAATCAGGTCCTCTAACCTTTCCTCCTCAATCGCAAGTCCTAGGAACCGCCATCCCGATTGTGCCCCTGTAACTACTGATCCTTCTAAATCAATGATTCTTTGCACTGCTTCACGAAGCTTGTCGAAGTCCTCCTCTGACGATGAGCCGACAAGCTCGTCAGGGATGGATAACGGTGGTATCGCCTCACGGGGTTCAAGTTTGTCGTTGAGTGCCTCGTAGAGGCTTAGACCGGCGGCGTTCCTTTGTGCTGCTTTAGAGGCGTACTGGGTGAGAAGTTGTTGAGAGCCATCAAGGGTCCTGCGAACGTCCTCCACCTTGCTTGCCTCAAAAGAGACAGTTGCGTCGAGAGCGGCGAGAATTTGGGCCTTGATTTGGGTTGGTGAGCTGCTCTTGTCGTGGACATCCAGAGCAAGCGCTCCTAGGCCTACCGCATCGAGTCGATTCTTGACTACTGAGAGCGCTTGAGCTTTCTCGGCGACAAATAGAACTTTCTTCCCTTCAACCATTGCACGAGAGAGCATGTTGGTGATGGTTTGAGATTTCCCCGTCCCGGGGGGACCTTCGAGAACGAAGGACCTTCCGGCAATCGCATGGCTTGTTCGGTGATCTCGTCGGCCGAGAGCTGCTGCAACTCGCTGCCGCAATGCGGGCACTTCGCCTGACCTACAGTCGCGAACAGCAGCCGCAGGTAATCGTGAATCTCGGTGACAGTCCCCACCGTCGAGCGTGGGTTTCGGCTGATTGTCTTTTGTTCGATGGAGATCGCAGGAGAAAGCCCGTCGATCTTCTCGACCTTCGGTTTCGGCAGCTGATCGAGAAACTGCCGCGCGTAGGCGGAAAGCGACTCCACATACCTCCGCTGGCCCTCGGCATAAATCGTATCGAAAGCCAGCGATGATTTCCCTGAACCGCTCAACCCCGTAATCACGGTCAGCGATTGACGCGGAATCTTCACGTCCACGTCCTTCAGATTGTGCTCATTCGCGCCAAGAACTGATAATTCTCTGGAACCCATGAAAACACCCGCATTCTGAAGATCGGCCCGGCGGCCTAGTCATGCGTGATAGTGAGGTCGGGAGCGGGAACGGGACAAGGCGAAGATTACGCAAAACCGCAAGCGTGTTGCCTAAGTAAATTAGGGCCGCCCCTTAGTCGCTCAATTCCACGATCAACTCGACTTCCACCGGCGCGTTGAGGGGGAGGCTCGGGCAGCCGACCGCTGCTCGCGCGTGCTTTCCCTTGTCGCCAAAGACCTGCTGGATGAACTCGCTGGCGCCATTGGCGACCTTGGGCTGGTCGGTGAAGTCAGGCGTGGAGGCGACGAAGACGTTGACCTTTACCACGCGCACGATGGAGTCCAGCCCGCCCGCTACGCCCTTGATGGCGGCGAGGGCGTTGAGCGCAGAAAGCCGCGCGGCCGCGACCGCCTCGTCGAGCGATACGTCCGCCCCGACGATGCCCTTCACGGTGAGCGCCCCGTCTTTCATCGGGAGCTGGCCGCTGGTGTAGATCAAATTCCCCGTGCGAATTGCTGGAATGTAGGCGGCGACCGGCTTGGGGGCTTCTGGAAGTTCGTGGCCAAGTTCGGCGAGAATACGTTCGATGTGCGACATAGGAATCATGCTCCGTTCAGGTGATGTGGGATTGTCGCGGGCGGCGGCTCGCGGCTCCAGACGAATCTATCACTCCCTACATTGTCCGGCGGTTTTCCGTGGCGCCGCAGACTCTCCTTCCCGTTGTGTTGGGTCACCTTAGCGCGTCGACGATTGGGGACATCCATCAGCAGCCATTCCACAGAACTCGAGGCCGAATCGCCGCGCTTTACCTCGCGCGAGTGGCTGGTCATCGCCGTCGCTGCGGCATCGGCGATGCTCGTGCGCATGATCTTGCTGACCCAGCGCGGGTTTTGGTTGGACGAGTGGTACACCCACCACGCGATCAACTTCACCATGAGTTCACTGATCATGGAGAGGTTTCTCGCCGGTCACTCGCCGGTTTACTTTCTCTACGCGAAGGTGTGGATGCTGTTGTTCGGCGAGGGAGAATTCGCCCTGCGCATGAGCACGGCGATCATGACGCCGCTCGCTGTCATCGGACTCGCTCAGCTTGTGAGGCAACTCGGCCTGCGGCGCATCCTCACGCCCCTCATGTTCCTCGCCGCACTCCACCCATACTGGCAGCGGATCGGCACCGAGTTTCGCTACATGATGCCGTTGGTGACCGTGGGGACTTGGCTCTGCTGGGCAGTCGTCAAGATGATGCGCGAAGAACCCGTTGTGCTCCATTGGCCGCGAGCCGCTTTCCTGTCGGCCGTTTTCTTCGCGCTTCTGGCGATGCTTTTAACGCTGCCGTTTCTGCCGACCATCGATGGGCCGCTTCTCTATCTGATACTGTTCTTCATCCTCGCATCAGCGGTGGGGGCGGCGTCGTTTCTCGTCTGCAAAATTTCAGATCAGGTCGCGAATCGACTGATGGTCATCGCCCTCGGCGGGCTCATGATGCTCATTCATCCGAGCGCACAGTTCGTGTTGCTGGCCCTTCTGGTTTTCGTCGTCCTGTCGAGCAGACGTCATAAGTCATCGGCCACTAAAAACGCGCTTCCGATTCTGCTCGCGTGGCTCTTCTCCGTGCCGCTCCTCTACTTTCTCAGTCAGGTATCCACGGGGGCAGGCGGCGGGCCTGCCGGGCCGGACTTCACAAGCATCCTCGTCCATCAGGTGGAGACTTTCTTCGGCGAAGACGGCTCCATTGAGTTCGTTTCAGGCATCGACGACGACGTCTTCACGGTGACCTCGATCGCGACTTACATCGCATCGCTGGTCTTTGCCGTGATCTGGCTGAAGCGCGAGAATCCGCCCTACGCCGCTAAGATGATCGCCAGCCTCTTGATCGCCATTCCCGGATCGATCGTCCTCTATTCGGTCTTCGCCAACGACCGCCAAGGGCCAATCCGCTACGTGGCGTTCACTTCTTTGCCGGTCCTCTTCATCTTCGCGATGGCATGGGTCGAGGCGGGGCGACATCGTTGGCGGGGCGTCGTCTATCGCGGCGCGTTCGCAGTTGTCCTTGCCGTCAATCTCCTCGCGCAGGCGTTCAGCCAAGGCGAGTGGCACCGTGAGACGATTCTGTGGCTCGCAGAAAACCGCGCCACCGGCGACGCCATTGTCTGCATCGGTCGCGACATGAACACGCGTGCGATGCGCTATCACGGCCTCACCGACGAATCGGCGACGCTCGATGGGATCAACAGCGAGGAGAGGAATTACGGCTTGGTGTATTGGGAAATGCGCGGTGCGCTGGAGCGCGGCGACGTCGCCTGGCTGTTCCTCTACCACGAGGGCAATGTTCCCGTTCGCAAGGTGCTCAAGCAACTGGCTGGGGAGGGTTTTGTCGCGGGCGCGCTGTACCTCCAGCCTTCCCACAATGTCCGACTCATAGGCATCGCGCGCACACCTGAAGGCGCGCGTCGGCTCAGCGATACCGGCGCGTTTTCGCTACCTGTGATCGCGGATGAACGATTGGACGATGATGATGTCTGGGATGAGTTAAACTCGATTCATCCGCCGTGGCGCGGCAGCTGATCAGTTGCTGGTGGGAGCGGTTGCCTCAGGCGTTTCCGCGAGCGGGCGAGGCGTCATGGCCTCCATCGAGTCGTCGAGCTTCCTGCCAAACACAAGGCGCCCGGCATTCGTGTGCATCATGCTCACAATCGTGACTGGAATCAGCTCGCCGATCTGTTCCTTGGCGTCGTCGACGACTACCATGGAACCGTCTTCCAAGTGGCCAACTCCCTGCCCTGGGTCTTTTCCCTCGCGCGTGAGCTGAATGACGACCTGATCGCCGACAGTGATCGTTGGGCGAAGCGCCGCCGCGACCTGATTCAGATTCATCACCCGGATGTTGTGCAGCGCGGCGACCTTCGCGAGGTTGTAGTCGTTGGTCAGCATCCACGCGCCGATTTCTTTGGCGAGCGAGATGAGCTTTTGGTCCACCCCATTCTGGTCAGGGTAGTCCTTCTCGAAGATTTGCATCGGGGCGACTTCTTTGAACTCGTCGAGGTTTTCAAGCCCCTTGCGCCCATTGTGCCGCTTGCCCGCATCGCGGGAGTCAGCCAGCGCTTGGAGCTCGTCCAGAACAAACGTCGGCACGATGGCGTTCTTTGATAGAAAGCCCATGAGGTACAGGTCTCGAATCCGACCATCAATAATCACGGATGTATCCAGGAGGATCGAATCCTCTTTCGGCGACGTCACGAAGAACCGGAGTCGATTGAGCGAAATTCGGTCGGCGTTGCGTAGGGCCACCACGATGCCGAAGTACATAAACAGGAGGTTGAACGCGGTCAGGGAAGCCTGCGGTTCGGGAAACATTTCTCTGGGGAACGTGTCGTAGAAAAGTCGAGAAAATGCCAGGCCAAAGAACGCGCCAATAATCCCGAGGACGATTCGTTTGGTGGAGAGAATGCGCGTGGCGTATTCGACAGCAACGATGAACAACCCCAGTACGAAGGCCGTTGCCGAAAACTCGAGCCCGGTCGCGCTGCTACGGCCGATCCAATACCCGCACAGGGTCAGCGTAAGCACGAATAGGAGTCTGATAATCCAGATCGGTTGCATATTCGCCACAGGCGCCCCCAACGCCCCCATCAAACCTGATCGATTGGCTACTTTCTATTGGACCGGTGTGCAGGTGTCAAGGTGCAGCGGGAAACTCTCCGCCACGATCATCTGCATATCGGTTCAGTCGATGAGCGAAGTATAGCGCCACAAAGTTCGGGGTGTCATCCCTTACTCTGGCGTCATATACTTGAAAAGCAACCTGCGGAAGCAGGATTCTCTGTCAAAGCTTTCGGTTTTCCGCTCTACCTTGACACCGGCAGGGCGAACGCGGAAAAGCTTGGAAACGATCCGGCGATAGCCGGGAAGTGGAGGCCCTCTTCAGTGATTGAATTTGAGCTGCGGCGAACAGGAATGCTGATCGTCGTCTCCGCCCCGAGTGGCGGCGGCAAGTCAACGATCCTACGAGCGCTGCTGGAGTCAGACGAAAGTCTCTCCTACTCGGTGAGCGCCACCACGCGCACGCCACGCGAGTGCGAGGACAACGGCAAAGACTACCACTTCTTCGCCGAACACGCTTTCAAGTCGCTCATCGACGAGGACGCGTTCTATGAGTACGCCGAAGTCCACGGCAACTGGTACGGCACGCTCAAGTCGGAGATTGATGCCAAGCTTGCCAGCGGTCAGGACATCCTTCTCGATATCGACGTGCAGGGAAGTCTTCGCCTCAAAGAGACCATGCCCGACTGCGTCTCGATCTTCATCCTTCCCCCCAGCATCGCCACCCTCGAAAAGCGCCTGCGCGACCGTGGGTCCGACTCGGAGGAAGTCATTCAGCGCCGCCTCGGCAACGCCCGCGGCGAAGTGCGCATGGCAGATCGATACGACTATATTCTCATCAACCGCGACTTGGACGACACCATCGCCAACATGCGCAACATCATCACCGCCCAACGCTTCCGCTCCTCACGGCTGATGCTCAAGGATGCCTTCGGTCGCGTGCTGGTTTCTTCTCCCAGCGACTGATTATCGACGTGCAAGCAACCTTCCCAGCCCGCCGGAGAACCTCCGCGCGGGCTGTTTTTGTCGAGACAACAAGATGAGTCTACAAAACAAGAAAATCCTCATAGGCGTTTCCTCCTCAATCGCTGCTTACCGCGCCTTGGACCTCGCGAGCATGCTTTGCAAGGCAGGCGCTGATGTGCGCGCTGTTCTGACTCCCAGCGTCCCGAACCTCGTCGGTGCCGCCGCCTTCGACGCGATCTGCCGCACTCGAACGATCACCACACTTTGGGGAAGCGAGACTGCCGGCGATATGGACCACCTCTCCGCCACGAAGTGGGCCGACGAATTTATCGTCGTCCCGGCGACTGCGAACGTGCTCGGCAAGATCGCCCACGGAATCGCCGACGATGCGCTCACGACATTAGCCGTCGCGTGGAACGAACCACTCCTCATCGCCCCCGCAATGAACCCCGCGATGTGGTCGAACTCAGCTGTGCAGTCGAATGTTCAAAGGCTCCGCGCGCGCGGCCATCAGTTCATCGGTCCCGTCGCAGGCGATCTGGCTTGTGGGGACTTTGGAGTCGGTCGCCTCGCGCCGGTCGACGACATATTCGATGCGTTGTCCGATTGGTTCGACCGACTCGATGCGCTCGCGGGAAAGCGTGTGCTCATCACCAGCGGTCCGACACGCGAATTCGCCGACGACGCGCGCTGCATCACTAACCCCTCGACTGGGCGCATGGGTATCGCCCTCGCCAACGCAGTGCTCGAATCCGGAGGCGAAGTGATCCTCATTAGCGGGCCGTGCGATCTGCCATTTCCTGCGAACGCGACCGCGATCAAGGTGACGACAGCTGATGAAATGTTGCGCGCCGTTCAGGAAAACCTCGGCGACTGCGACGCCGCAGTTTTCGCAGCTGCCGTCAGCGATTGGCGACCCAAGGAGCGCCTCGACGGGAAACTCAAGAAAGAGTCGGGCGCGCGCGAGATGACGATGGAGCTCGAACGCACCCCAGACATCGCCACGGAAGCGAACAAGATCCGCCGCGACGGACAGCGATTTGTGGGCTTCGCCGCAGAAAGCGAAAACCTCGAGCCCAACGCCGCCGATAAGATGCGTCGCAAGGGTTTCCAATTGATTTTCGCCAACCCTATCAATCAATCGGAAGCTGGTTTCGGGAGTGACTCCAACAAGGGTGTGCTCCTTTGGGAGGACGGCCGAAAGAAATCACTCACGACCACCAGTAAGACAGAACTCGCGCGCATGATCGTTAACGAAATGGCC
>JAUIJJ010000205.1 GCA_030431385.1 bacterium
CCTTCGAGCCAATCGCCATTAGATAAGAAAGTTGAGCGAATAGCATCATGAAGGCATGGCTGAAATGGGCAATATTGCTTGGTCTCGTGTCGATTCTTGTGTTAAAGATTGTTAGCCAGTGTATACGTGTGATTGGATCTTCTAGAATGGATGGGACGTTTGAGAAAAAAATGCTTCTGGACGTTTCTATTGTATATGACCTATTTACATTTGAACATGGCGCACCACCCGGTTCAGTGGATGAGCTCTTTTCAAAGGATCCGATTTTTACAGACTCGAAAGGTAAGGATGCCTTGAGTACTCAACTCCACTTCGATTTTATCAATCACCCAGAACCTATCTTCTGGGTCGATAACAGCACGGTTGGAATACGAGTTTACTTGTGGCCAAACGAGACCTACAGTGTCATAAAGCTCAGCGAGATTTCAGGACGTATCATCCCGGCTGCGGACGATCGCGCAACCAGTAGCACCATTCAAGAAAGAAACGCAGATTGAAGGTGCATTCGACGGCTCCTCGCGAATCGTCCGCGCCGAGAACTTCGAGATGGTCGAGATGGTGGAAGACCCTCTCACCAAGATCGAGCGGGACCATGTTTCGCTCGGAAACACGACCGAGGAACGCTACTGGATCGACGATCCGACGCTGGAAGACCGCGAAGCCGCCTGGCAGGGGCAATACATCGGACCGGGCCAGATCACTTTCCTGACCTACCCCGGCGGACGCGTTGTTGGCACCGACTACGACGAGTTGAATCGGTTGCAATCGCGGCGCGAGGATTGGCCGACGACCGGTGCGCTGATTGTTGATTACGATTGCAACGGCATCGATCACTCGATTGGCGCGAACGGCACGGCGGCGCGACCACTGTGAAGACCCTCGGCAACGACACGGCCACCCACATCGAAAAAGACGTGCTCGGGTGCATTCGCGAGATGCATCACTACGATGCGCTCGACCCGGAGACCGCTGGCTACATCGCCGACCTTCAATTTGATTGGGACGCCGCGGGCAACACGACCCGCTGGGAGGACTTGACTGGCGGTATGCATACGACTCGACGATGGTGAACCCACCGGCTTCTCGCTGTTAATTCTCAGAATAGATTTAGTCCCGGTTGCCCTTGTCTTCATTGATTTAGTTCCTAGGCTTCTTGCGTCGATGATGGTGAGCGATCATTTTGGGAAGTTTCTCTTTCATAGGAAGTTGACGCGGGGGTATAAGTAGTTCGCGGGGTGGGGGACTCATCCACTGTCGGGCGGTTTCCGGTACGCCTCAAAGTGCAGTTCTTTGGTGAATATAGTGACCGTCCGTGCGGTGAAGCATCTGAACAGCGCGTGGTCAGTCTTGCGTGCGTAGAGATTTCGCTTGTAATCATCGGCCAATTGCCCTAGTCGTTTATTTACCTGAAAAGTTGGATGGCGTGATTCACGCCGACGCGGTTCCGCTCGGTATGGCGGGACTCGATTGCGAATTCATTCACCGCTCTGGGAGGCGGGCGGATTGGCGGTATCGCACGTCCAACGCAACTCAACAAGGGGAGAAGGACCATGAACAGAAAGTACATGGTGTTAGCAACAGTTTCGGCCTGCTTGATTGTTGGATCATCTTGCACGACTCCTACAGTTCCGATTACCCAGTTGGACCCGAAAGTGTACGATGATTCGCAAGTTATTCAATTGGCGGACAAAGCAGCGAAGAGAGTCGACGCTTTGTCGAATTCTGCGTTTACGACAGGCATCAACGAGTTCAGTGGCGTTCGGAGTGCGAGGAAGTTTGATCTAGCCGTTGGAGCTGCTCCGACGGGTACCACCATTGCGCTTCCGGCGGCGTCGGACGTCGCGCTGCCCGATGCCCCAAGTTTCGACCCATCTATTCCGGCCGGATCGCAGTTACAAGAGTTGGTCCGCCAGCAAACAGACGTCCTGGCCTACGAGTTGTTGTTTCAGGGTGACGCAGATGCGATTGCAGTGGATCGGGAGGTGAGCCTGATCCGGCTGGATGTCAGTCTGAATGGTTATCAAAAACTGGGGAAGGACTACCGGAAGTTTGTGGTGGTATCTTTTGAGGTTGAGCCGAAGGACTCCGCTCAAGAAGACGACTTCCGCCTCTACCTTTTGGCACCGGAGCAGTCGACGGTGTTCGCGAGAGAGTCTTTGGCGAATGCCACTTTCAACAGCCTCTCTGGCACCCTCACCGCACCGATTTTGGCGGGGGCGGGAACGGCATCGGGAAATGGCAGAATTCAGAGTGCGCTCGAGGAGGCGTTCGGTTCACTCTATGAGCGCCCCATGCAGTTTGCTGTCTATGGGGAATCGCGCCTTGAAGCCAACTTTGCGTTTGGGCCCCAGCGGAAGCTGGTTGAGAGATCGCTTCTGGAGCGGTGGTTCTTGTTCAAACGGAAGTACGCAATGCACTATGAGATAACACCAGGTCCGCGAGATTTTTATGTCGCGGTCATTCACCCCAAGGGCGCCGAGTTTGTTGTAAAGTCGGGGGGAAATAGCACCCTAAACTCCAGTCGTGTCGATGGGGTCGTGACCGACGGGAACAACTATAAGGCATTCCCCGACTTTTCTCCTCGAGTATTCACCACTCTCGATCTGGATAAGACTCCTGTCCCGTTTCCTGTTTTCGATAAAGGCAGCTCAGCGGTCGTGGTCGATACGGAAGGAGAGTTCTCTGCCATCGGGGCGCGTGTCTTTGTTGGGCCGAATGAGATCCCTCGGGGAAACATCGATACGCTCAGCCGCACCGCACTGCGAGTAACGATTCCCGGTGACGCCCGATATGGGCTCTTCAAGGACGGAGCGTTGAAGCTTCGTGTCGTAGATCGCACCGGACGCAGCTTCAAGGACTTCGATTGCAAGTTCCACAAAGTGGGTAAAACAGTAACCGCTCCGCCGATCACCGCTAGCCCTACACTGGTGAGGAAGGGCGAAACGATTACGTTCACTTCAAACTCCGATGCTGTGGACCTCAATAAACTGAACGAAGCGACCTTCAGCAACACGTTCCGCGTCCCCGCAGACGATATGGTTTTTGAGCCAGCCAGGCCAAAAGCCAAGGCGGTCAAGATCACGCTTCCTAACGTCGGCGCAGCAAGCGGGGTGAAGATCCCCGTGAGCCTGACGTTTGACGGGCAGCCGAAACCAATCACTGTGACGCTCGAAGCGAGGTAGCCGGGCGACTCCGCAAAACCCGTCCAATAAACCAACCGAAGGGGGGCCGGTTTTGGCTCCCCTTCTCTTTTTCTTCGTTGCCCGACCGGGGTGAGTTTGGTTGGGTTTTCTTATGCTCGCTTCGCTGACGTCGTTCGCCATTCTCGGTATTGATGCCTTCCCCGTGCAGGTGGAGGTGGATGTTGTTGAGGTGAAGGACGAGAACAAGGCCTCGTGGAACATTGTGGGCTTGGGTGATATGGCGGTGCGCGAGGCGCGAGAGCGGGTGAAGGCCGCGCTCAAGAATAGCGGTCTCGCCCTGTCGCAGCGGCGTGTTGTGGTGAATCTCGCTCCGGCTGACATGAAGAAGGAAGGCTCGCAGCTCGACCTGCCGATGGCGTTGGCGTCGTTGATGGCGACGGGTCGCGTGGAGAACCGCCGCGAGGGATTGGCGGCGGCGGGCGAGTTGGGGCTCGACGGGCGGTTGCAGCCGCTCACGGGGGCGCTGCCGCTGGCGATTGGCGCGCGTGCTGCCGGTTTGAGCCAGTTCCTCCTCCCCGAGCAAAACGCCCGTGAGGCGGCTCATGTGGAGGGCATCGAGATCATCCCCGTCGCGACGCTTCGGGAGGCGGCGGATTACCTCAACGGCGATATGGAGATCATGCCGTTGCAGCCTCCGCCAATCGATTCAGAGCTTTTGGACGCGGCAGACGATCTGGCGGATGTGAAGGGCCAGGAAGGCGCGAAGCGCGCGCTGGAGATCACGGCGGCCGGAGGGCATAACCTCCTCTTTATCGGACCACCTGGCAGCGGCAAGACCATGCTGGCGCGTCGGTTGCCGGGCATTTTGCCTCCGATGGATTTCGAGGAGCGCATCGAAGTTTCCAAGATTCACAGCATTGCGGGGTTGCTCAACGGGCGCAACGGGCTGGTGGCGCATCGGCCATTTCGCTCGCCGCACCACACGTCTTCCAGCCCGTCACTGGTCGGCGGTGGCTCGACGCCGAGGCCCGGCGAGGTTTCGCTCGCGCACCACGGGGTCCTTTTCCTGGACGAGCTTCCCGAGTTTAATCGCAACACGCTGGAGGTGATGCGCCAGCCCATCGAGGACGGGAAAGTGCTGATCAGCCGGGCGACGATTTCTTGCGAGTTTCCCGCGCGGGTGGTGCTGGTCGCGGCGATGAATCCGTGCCCGTGCGGTTACCTCACGCATCCGGGAAAGCCCTGTTCGTGTCATCCGGGCGCCGTGCAGCGCTACCTCATGAAGATCAGTGGTCCGCTTATGGATCGCATCGATTTGCACGTCGAGGTGCCGGCGGTGCGGCTCGAGGAATTGCGAGCGCGGCGCGCTCCCGAGGGGAGCACCGAAGTCCGCGAGCGGGTGCTCGCCGCGCGCCAACGCCAGCGCGAGCGGTTCCGAGACTCCAAGGGCGTTTATTGCAACGCGCACATGTCCGCCCGCGATCTGAACGAGATCTGTCACCTCACCCCCACCGCGCAGCGAGTGCTCGAAGTGGCGATGAATAGTCTTAACTTATCCGCCAGAGCTTACGATCGCCTGCGCCGCGTGGCGCGAACCATCGCCGACATGGACGGTGCAGCAGAGATCGAACCTTCCCACGTGAGCGAGGCGGTTCAATATCGCACGCTGGATCGAGGAAACTGGATGGGGACGGGGAACTAACTATCAGGTAAAAATAATGGACGGGGATCTCGGCCCGGGGCGGCTTCGTCTAGCGAGGCCAGTGCTGCTCGACGCAGCGTGGGGCCGGTGAATCCCCGTCGGGTTGTATGGTCCAAAAAGTGGCCGCCGAGGTCAAGTAGAACACGAAAACCCCGGCGACCGCTCGGGCCTAGTTCACGATGAAGAAATCGTAGACTTCGGGTGCTTTGGCTTCCAACGCAAAGTACACCTCATTGAGCGAACCAATGTCGACGTAGTTGGCGATATTGGAGATCGAGGTTTGGAAAGTGCGCGGCCCGACTGAGCGCGGATTCTCGTCGAACACTTGCCACTCTTCTGCGGACGGGTTCCACACCATGACCCTGGCGGCGCTCCCGTCCAGCTCTGCCGGAATATCGTCGATCACGAGCGTGCACTCGGGGATTCGATCCAACTGATGATGATCCTCTAACTCCAACGTCAATTGAATCGGATTGGCGAAACTCGTCAGGCCGGGGCCGAATTCGTAATCACCAATTTGCATCATCACAATACTGTAGTTAGTGCCGGATTCTGGACGAGCAAACCATGCCGATGTTGCGTCGTATGATTTCACGCAAGAGTAGATGTCAAACGGCGGGCCAAAGGTGACCTGCTGACCGCGTGAAAGCGACGGCGTCGCGCCGCCCTGAATGAGTAGCTCGGTATTGTTGTACAGCGGATTCGAGCTGCCGCGCAAAGACTGTTGCTCGCTATCTCTTCGCATCATCGCGCCACCGAGCGTGACGTAACGTGTGCCAATTGTACCGACACCAACCGCGTCGCCTGCGCCGCCGCTAACAGAGACAGTGTAGCCCGCGTTGGAGCTCCATGAGCCAGACGTGCTGATCGCAACAAACAACGTCGGGAAACTGTTCGTAATCATCGCGTTGACGCCGAAGCTCTCGTCGCCTCCAACGCCTGCACAGTTGCTCGGTCCGGGAGTTCCACCGAAACAGTCGGTGGAAAGTACCGTGCCTGCCGAATTGGTGACCAGTATCTGCGGATCGATTCCCGAATCGGCGTCATCGACCTCAACCCTGATCGTATAGAACGTACCCGGGGTAGGCGCGTTGAAGATGAACCAATCGACATCACCGGATGAATCGAGCGTGTGGTACTGGGTCGTCCCTTTGTGTAGATAGTTACGTGTCGTCGTCCTCAGGTCGTCATCGAAGGCGATGTCATAGATGTCAGTAGAGACGCTCGACGAACCGACCTGTAAAGAACGTGAGAGGGTATTGCCGGAAATGTCGATTCCGACCTTTGCATCAAAAGCCGATCCTGTATATAAAATGTTGTATATACCGTCTCGCGCGAGCTCTGATTCAGGTATCGTACCGACCCAACGGCTGGGCGCACCTGAATCGCGTGTCAGTTCGACTATCAAGTGATCGCTAACGGGTTCACCGTCGGCGTGAAATGACCCGGTATAGGAAACAAACGCGGTCGCGGTGTCCACCTGTCCGGCGGAGAACTCACACCAAAGCTCGAAATCGGTCGCTGTGGCGATCGTCCCATCAGGCTTCGCGTTGACGATTTCCGGGGGAATCAATCCAAACACGCCGCCGGTGCCGAATAGCATTCCACTCGCAACAAGGCCGTCTGCGGCGCTCGCGACAGCGTCGCCGTTATCGTCTAACCATGGAATCTGCGGTGCGTTCTCGGGCACACGCAAAGCCTGTATGGTCGTACGCGCGGTATCGAACGATGCCTTTAGCGTGTTGCCGAGAACGGCCTGACTGAGGAAGAAGTTTGTAAAGGATAGCGCGCCTCCGAACCCGCCGAAACTGGCTAGCCTGGTAGAGGTGGTGCTCGCGATCACGACGCGATCGGTCCCCTCGGGATGTGACGAGCACTGGGTTAAGAATCCGCCTGCGTAACACATTTCAACATACAATACTAATTGCGGAATTGCTAGCGGACCGGACTGCGCTTCGTCGAGCCATTCGTCCAAATCACGCGAGGCAAGCGCGTCGCGTGGCGACATTGTCCAGTTAACCAGGAAATACCATTCAGGAATGTCGGGGTCACGAGTGCCGTGATCGATCATCATCACGAACAGATTATCAGCGCCCGCCGCCCAGTTTAGAATCGCGTCCTGGATATTGTCGGAAGTGGCGACATCATCCACTCGGAAATCCGTCGCCGGAGTATCAAATGCCGAGAGGAACATGATGTCATCGTGTGAATAGCCGCGAATACGCGCATAAGTATACGCCTTGCTCGCGAGCGCCTGCGTCTCGAAGGCGATGTTGTTACCAACATAAAACCCACCGCCGGCGACAAGAATCAGTTTGTGCCCGCCCTGAGGAGTGGGCACCGCAGTCGGCGTCGGTGCTTGTGTCGCAG
>JAUIJJ010000206.1 GCA_030431385.1 bacterium
CGTCAGCGACTTCTCCGGCGCGAAGGGGATCGTGAAGCGGCTCATCAGCGGTCGGTTTTCCGAGTGGCTCAGCAACTCAAAGGCGGCGCTGGGCGAGGGCGGGAAGGGTTACGTCATCTATAACGGCGTGCTGCCGCCACTGAGCAACGAGCAGCCAATGTACGCTGACCTCAAGAAGCCTGTCTTCGGGATCGTCGCGCGCGGCCACCCCAAGAAGGGGCACGACTTCTTCATCGATACCTGGAAGGCGATCGGTAAGCCTGGCACGGTGGTGTTCGCCGGGGAACTGAGCGACGGACTCAAGGCGCGCTCCGAGGCCGAGGGGATTCTGTGCCCGGGATTCGTCGAGCCGGGACCGCTGATGAGGAGTCTGGACATGCTCGTGATCCCGAGCACCGCCGAGGGAATTCCCACCGTCGCCATGGAAGCCATGAATCGCGGCGTGCCGGTTCTGGCGACTCCGGCGGGCGGCACCGGCGAGTTGGTGCAACACGAGCGGACCGGGTTCCTCCTCCCCCGCGAGGAATGGCACGGATTCTTGAAAGACATCAATTGGGAAGAAGCCCGCGCGGTCGGTGAGCGCGGACGCTTGCACGTTCGCCAATACTTCAGTTTCACGAAGATGCAGAAGGAATTCGAGTTCGTGGCGATGGAAGTTTTGAGGAAGCAGCAGGAGAGCAAGTCAGTTGGCGCAGAGTAGCGCAAAAGTTGTGGAAAACGGCTCGATTGTACTTGCTGCGGTGAACGCCATCTCTGAAGCATTCCGGCTATAACACCCCCCGGAGTCGTTTCATGGAGTCCCAAGTCCGCATTCTGGTTGTCGACGAAGACATTGAGTTCCGATCGCTTCTCGGCAAGACGCTCACTCGAGAGGGCTTCTTCGTCCAAACCGCGTCGTGCCACGAAGACGCCGCCACGCTTCTAGATGCGGGCGAGCGATTCGAACTGCTGCTCACCGGCCTGCGCGTCGGCAGCATCTGCGGCGGCGAAATGGCCCGCCAGATGGCAGAGGCGAACCCCGACCTTCGCATCGTGCTCATGATCGCCTATGGCGAGCAGTCGCGCGTTAAGGATCTTCTGGAGGGTGGCGCGCGCTACGTTTCCCGCCCCTTCAAAATCCCCGAGCTGCTCGACGTCATCGATGAAGTTCTCGAACCTTCTGGCGAGGCCAAGGGCATAAATCGGTAAGGCTGATATAAACCACACTTGCCCGGCGCGTCCCTTGCCTTCTCCAATGATCGATCACAATAACTGACGAGATCGGGGCTGTTCTGCCACACCCGGCCGCCCGCTCCGTGTCTCCTCATAACTCACTCAATGACCGATTGGAGAAGTTAAAAATGGCTTTCACACTACCCGATCTTCCCTACGCCCACAATGCGCTGGAGCCGCACGTCGACGCCCGGACGATGGAGATTCATCACGGCAAGCACCACGCGGGCTACGTGGCCAAGCTGAACGCCGCGCTGGAAGGTCACGGCGACCTTCAGGGCAAGTCCATCGAAGACCTCGTGGCGGGCCTCAGCTCGGTTCCCGAGGGCATCCGCACTGCCGTTCGCAATAACGGCGGCGGCCACGCCAACCACTCGCTTTTCTGGCAGGTCATGTCGCCCGACGGTGGCGGCTCCCCCAGCGGCGCGGTGGCGTCCGCCATCGACAGCGCCTTTGGCAGCTTCGACGCCTTCAAGGAGGCCTTCGCCAACGCCGCAGCCACGCGCTTCGGCAGCGGATGGGCTTGGCTCGTTGTGAGCGGTGGCAAGCTGGAGGTCACCTCCACGCCCAACCAAGACAGCCCGCTCATGGAAGGCAAGACCCCGATCCTCGGCCTCGACGTCTGGGAGCACGCCTACTACCTCAACTACCAGAACAAGCGCCCCGATTACATCTCGGCGTTCTGGAACGTGGTGAACTGGACAGAGGTGAACCGTCGCTTCGAAGCCGCCAGCTAACGCACCAGCCCACTGAAGAAACCCAACTCCCCCCGGTCGACGCGGCCGGGGGGAGTTTTTGTTGAGCGGGGAAGGACGCCACCTCGCCCTGATCCACCTCCATTTTTCCACCTCTAACCTGAAACTGAGGCTCGCTATGTTCCCGTAGGAACATAACGAGGCCGAAAGCAAGCCATTATGTTCCTAAATCGCCGATTTGGAACATAAGGGGTCGGCTCTCGGGCGTTTGCTCACCCATTCGCTCTGCTCCGCCTCAGCAGCCAGACGAGCATCCTCGCGATAATAATCGCCACTACCTATCACTTCCTACTTGATTCCCAAACCCCGATGCACAATTTTTGTGCATCTGAGAGAGCAAGCATGGTGGCGATGACTGAAGACTTCAAAAGCGAGGCGCTGTTTATTGGCGCACATCCCGACGATGGCGAGCTTCTGGCCGGAGGCCTGATGGCCTCCATGGCGGAGAAGGGCCACCGCGTGATCCTCGCCGATGGCACGGCGGGCGAGATGGGCACGCGAGGCACCGCCGAAGAGCGCGCCATCGAGGGCCAAGACGCCGCGCGTATCCTCGGCATCGAGCGCATTTGTCTCGGGCTGCCCGATGGCGGGATCGGACGCGACATCGAGGCCTCGACCCGTCGAGTGGTCGAGGCGATTCGCGAACATCGGCCTCGGCTCGTCTTTACGCACACGGGAGACGATCACCACCCCGACCACAATGCGATCCACCTCGCGGTACGGCGGGCGTTCTTTCTTTCCTTCGTCCTCAAGTACGATACGGGACAGGAGCGTCACGCGCCGCGCAAGCTGATGTACTTCTGGTCACATCGCCACGATGTGCCGCCACCGCTGGGGTTCATCGCCGATGTGTCGTCGGTTTGGGACAAGAAGCTGACTTCCATGAAGGCGCACAAGTCCCAGTTCGCGAACACCGACTACGAAGGCCCGGAAACGTTTCTGACCAACGACCTGTTCTGGCACCGAATCGAGGCGCGGCACGCCTTTTTCGGATCGCTGGTGAAGGTGAAGTACGGGGAGCCCTATCTGGTTGAAGGCATCCCCCGCGTCGATGACCCGATGGAGTTTTCAGACGTAAAGTAGTGCACGAAAATGAGAGGAGCCCGACCCCACGTGGCGACCCCGACCCTATTAGCGATTAGAGGCCCGATCACCGGTGCCCGTCTACAAATGGACGGCGGTGAGAAGCTCATCGGCCGCAGCCCCGAGTGCGACATCACACTGCCCGACCAGGCGGTTTCGCGCCGCCACGCGGTCATTCGCAAGAAAAACCTCGGCTGGATCATCGAGGACATGGGCTCGAGCGGCGGCACTTACATCAACACGGAAAAACTGAAGGCTGCCCACGCCCTCGCGCCGAATGATGAAGTCCGCATTGGCCGCTCGATCTTCCTGTTCGACTCAGACTTCGACCTTCAGAACGCCGACTTCACCGACAACGCGATCTACTTTTCGACAAGCAACGAGGAGACGCTGGAGCTGCTGCCTGTTGCCACGCTGGATTCGTCGCGCTCCACTCGCGATTCGCCCGCGCAGCACGGCATGGAACTGCTGACGGAGATCGGCGATCTCTTCGATTCCAGCCGTACGGGCTTCGGCGACGCGCTTCGCCAGTCCACCGAGCGCCTGTCGAGAATCCTGCGATCGGACGTGGCGATCCTCACGCTCTTTGATCACGGCGCGGGGCAGTTGCGCGCCTCCGCCGTTGTGGCGGATGGCGACGTGCTCGCCGATCGCGCGGTACTGCTGCGCGTTTTCAACGACAAGAAGTCGCTTCTGATTTCTGACCGCCCGGAGATGCTGTCCCACCCCGCCAAGGGCGCCCCGAGACACGCTGCCAGCCGTTCGCTCCTCGCTGCGCCGATCATGGTGGAAGAGAACGCCATTGGCGTCATCTACTTCGAACGACAGGAGCTCGACGCGTACACGTTGAAAGACCTGCGCTTGGTACAGTCGATTGGGAGGCTGCTCGGGGTCTTCATTGAGGCCCGTCAACGCTCCGAGGCGCTGACGCTCAAGATCAATTTCTCCGCGCCCGATTCGGCGATCATCGGCAGGAGCCAGCCGTTCCGCCAAGTGATTGAGATGGTCCGGCGTGTGGCGGTGACACCCTCCACAGTGTTGCTGGTCGGCGAGACGGGAAGCGGGAAGGAAGTCCTGGCGAGCGAGGTGCATCGGCTCTCTCCCGTGGGGCGCGAGGGCGGCCCCTTCATCGCCGTGAACTGCGCGGCAATCGCCGAAACGCTCTTCGAGAGCGAGCTCTTCGGCCACGAGAAGGGCTCCTTCACCGGCGCCCATCGCCTCCATCGCGGCTACATCGAGCAGGCAAACGGCGGCACGCTCTTCCTCGACGAAGTCGGCGAGCTCTCGCTGGCGCTCCAGCCAAAGCTACTCAGATTCCTGCAAGAACACACCTTCATGCGCGTCGGCGGAACGCGGATGCTGCGCTCGGAAGTTCGGGTCGTCGCTGCGACTAACCGCGATCTGGTGAAAGAAGTGCGCGCGGGGCGGTTTCGCGAAGATCTCTACCACCGCCTTTCAGTCCTCCCCATCGAGGTCCCGCCGCTGCGAGAACGACGCGAGGACATCCGGCTGCTGGCGGAAAACTTCATCCAAAAATTTGGCAAAGCGCTCGGCAAAGAGGTGATCGGCCTGAGCGACGACGCGCTCATCGCGCTGGAAAAATACACCTGGCCGGGCAACGTGCGTGAGCTTGCCAACTGCATCGAGCGCGCGGTCCTACTCTCCGACGGGCAGGTGCTCATGCCGCGCGACTTCCACCTCGGCCAAGGTGCGCGGCCGCTCACACAACAGAAGGTCGACGTCGACGCGACGATCCAGCTCATGGGCCCCCTCCAATCCCTCGCGGAACTCGAAGCCGACCACATCCTGAAAGTCCTCAAACTCAGCGATTGGAATCAGGTCAAGGCCGCCGACATTCTAGGCATCCACCGAAACACACTCCGCAAAAAAATCGAAGACTACGGATTGAGCCATAAAGCTGCGAGATAAGTGGAACGAAACATCGCAGATGCTGCCGAAGGAATCGCCGGGCATTAGGTGATGTTAATCGAAAACCCCATGCTGCCAAAGATCATCCACAGCACCGGAATGCTGAACGCCATGAAATAGTAGAACGTCTTCCGCCCGGTGGAAGGGCGCCTGACGAAGAGCCACCGAGCAGTCGCGCAGATGACTGACAGCATAAAGAAAAACAGCAGAATCATCCACAGCTCTTCCGTCGGCGCATGCAAAGCAAACGGGCCACGGAATAGATCTGCAAGAAAAGTTAGCACCATTTCACGAACCTACCTTCGGAGATCATACAGCTGGTACTCAGAGGAATCGAAACTATTCAAAACGAAACGAGAAACTTTGAGGTGGGGTTTGATTTGGCCGTTCTGTCCTTCCGTGAGTACATGAGGTGCCACCTATCTATCCATGGTACAGCAACAGCTATGAGGTGCGCCAGAAGAAACACGCCGAGTGGGGATCGCTCTTACAGGTACAGGAGTGACAGAAATGTTGCAAGAAGGACAGGGGGCAACAAGAGAAAGTAGGACAATGAAAAGGACAGAAAAAAGGCGGACCAGATAGACCTCTTGATTTCGGTCATACAGCCGAGAAAGAAACAACCCAATGCGCAAAGTGTCACCGTGACGAAAATCGCCGCGCCCATCTCATTGGTGAGGAGCAGATATACAAGGGCAGACTGCAACAAGAGAGTTCCTGCGGGAAAAATCGCAACGACGCCAATCACAAGGAGCGCCTCATGCCCTGTCATGCTAGATTGCATCGTCATCGCTGGCCTTTTAGTGAATTGCCGTTATGACTTCGCATACAGGTCTTGAATTGTAGCCTCTTACGCGCTATGCCGCTCATCTTGAATCAAACCTTATCGAAGTGATCTCACCCTCTGGATCGATCTCAACAACCACGACATATGGACCGCGATAGTAGATGTACTTCCCGTTCTGAGCATCTTTCGCATCAGGCTCGCCGTTGATGCTGACGACCTCTTGAATACTCATCGAAGTATCAAACGAGATTGCATCGCTTGATTTGTTACTCAAAACAATAAACCCGCCGATGAACAAGCCCGTGAACAATAGAAACTCGAGGATCACAATACCGAACAGAATCACAAACATCAAATTTGATTTACCATTTTGAGACGCTTCGTTGTCAGACAATTCCCCCTCCGATTCCCCAGCGACTAGTGCCGGTTTGCCAGTGGCCGGAGGTCCAGTCGGGCATGGGGTTTCCCCAAGCGTCTTGGTAGAGTTGCGTGTCGTCTGCCGAGCTGTCTGTCACGTCCATCACCGAACCGACCTGATCATAGTGGAACCAAGAAGGAAATCACTCATGCGTAACCCGCTCAATCGCAGAAACAATTTCCCGAGGCAAGTGTGGTAAGTTGCGTATCAATTCCGTAAGCCTTTTGGTATAGTCCCGTGAGAGTTTCGTACCGCTATCGAAACTCGCTGTGAATACAGCGCAATCGATGGTTCCAATCTCGCAGACAAGCTCCGGAGCCAGCGATTCGCACAAGTAAACAAGTGAGCTCTCGGGTTCAAGTGCAATATCCATCAGAACGGACAAAGCGAGTTTGACGGAATGAACTTCAAACAATTCGATATTCATGCCACTGGCGCCGAATTCCAGCACTCCTGTCCGTTCAAACAACGAAAGAAGGGATGCGGGCTCATCTTGTAAATATAGATGACAGGTGATTCTCCCCTTGATGATATCGGATCGAGGCGGAGAGATTGTTTCCAACAGGTTGCTGTATATGGTGGCTGCCTTCTTGAAGTCACCATTTCCCACGTGCTCAGAAAGTAATCGGCTATTCATGTTTCTAGCAACCAAGACGTGTGCAAGCAACGAGTTCAACTGCGCCCGCTCCTCCTCTACCCAATACTTAGACTGAGTCAAAAACTGTTCCAAGTAATCTACGGGCTTGAACTGTGTTCCGTACCTTACTACTTCATCCCAAAACCCTCTTTCCCAATTCTGCACCCCAAACTCCTTCATGATTGAGTAAGCCCTATCTTTAATATGGCAATGGGCTTGACGGTTTGCCGAACCGACCTGATCATAGTGGAACCAAGAATCTGTCGCCGCGTAGGTGGATTTGTCAATCACGCGATTGCGCAGAATGTGGCCAATCACCCCCGGGGCCGAGGGTGTTGTGCTCGACGGTCAGCGAGTTGGAGAGGCGGAGGTCGTCGAG
>JAUIJJ010000207.1 GCA_030431385.1 bacterium
TGTCTGGGCTCATTGCCGCACCATTCGCAGCGACGGCTCAGGAGCTTACGATCGAGCATATCTACACCTATGGCACTTTAGACGATGAATACGCCTTCGGGATGTCCCCGGGCGGTACCGACGATTCGATCATGTTCGGTGGCGACAATCGAGTGGAGCTTACCCTCGATGGGCCGGGAGTTTCTACGTTCACGATTCCCGGAGACGGTTTCTCTGATGCCTTCGCAGCGGGCTACACTCTCGGCAATGATTTCGTAAACTTTGTCCTCCCACTTACGGGTGATGGTCAGCAGGTCGCGCCGACGATGAGAACTCTCCCAAATGGGGAGTACCTGATCGCCACGGCGGTGAAGGGGATCACGACATTCGATACTGTCACGACGAATTCGCTGACAATCGAGACGACGCGATATCGGGATGACATGTCTCAGTACACGTTTGATCCGTTCATCGGGAAGATGAACTCATCGGGAATCATCGAATGGTTCGATGTACCCATCGGCGATTTGTCCAACTTTGCGAAGACTTCTGAAACGTCGCCAGACGGCAGTTCCTACATCATCGGTATTTCACGCGGCGAGTTGGAGTTCAATGCGGGCATGCCATCGGAACTGACGCTCCCCAGCGCGACAGATGATTCCTTCGACAGTTGGATCGCAAACTACAATTCCGAAGGGGTCATCCAATGGCTGAGGCTGCTCGGCGGAACTTTAGAGGATTCAATTGAAGCGATCAGTGTCTATCCTGATGGCAGTTTCGTGGCAGGCGGTTTCTACCGTGAGACTTTTTTCATCAATCAGGGAATGGTCGATCAGGCGACGTTTGTTTCCGAGGGCGAAGAGGACATCTTCGCGGGACGCTGGAACGCAGACGGATCACTCGTTTGGTCGACTACCATTGGCGGACCTGCCAACGACCGGCTCTATGCGATTCAGGTACTTCCCGACGGAGACTGTCTGATCGCCGGTGGATACAGCGACGATTGTGATTTTCCGTTAGAAGGTGGAGGCACGGTCACCCCCTCTACGATTCGCGCGTTTGATGCCTACATCGCGCGACTGAACGGGGCGACCGGAGAGGTGCAGTGGCTGAAGACTCTTCAGTCTGATGGCGTCTTGGATTTCGGTGTTACCTTCGCAGCTCCCCCGAATAGCTCGCGCGTTTATGTTGGATTGCAGTATGAAGACACGCTCATGGAGGGCTCCACCATCGTCGCGACACACGACGCAGGGACCGACGTTCTCATCGCGATGTTGAATCCTGCGAACGGAGATGTTGAAGATACAGTCACTATCATGGGGCCGGGTGATGAGAACATTTATAGTCTCCTATCGATGCCCAATAACAACCTCGTCGCTGGTGGAACCTATTCGGACGGTGCCATTTTCGACGATGGAATCTCACCTCTCATTGAAAGCGCGGTGGGCGGGCTCGATGCGTTTATATTACAACTGAATCTGCCTGGAGACTTAGCAGCGTCGGCATCGTGGCAAATGTATTCGGAGTAGCTTGAGGCAACGCGGCCTGCGAGGTAGCGTCCGATCACTCCGATTCAATGAGTTTTGCACGTAACTCGTCTATCTTGTTATATATGAACTTCTGCTGCGTGGTTAGCCCGAACTTGTCCTGTAATCCCTTTGCGAGTACCTCGGCCTCCTGCAGCAGTTCCAAAGCCTGAACGCGTTCGGCTTCGACTTTCGGATCGAGAGTCTTTGCGACGGAAAACTTGGCGTCGGCGATCCTGTACTCCCAACTGATGTCCGTCGGCCGGAGTCGTAACTGCTCTTGGGCAAAATCGACTCCACGTTGAAAATGCGTTCTCGCTGCCATCAAATCATCACGCCTCAACTCCGCTTCACCAGAATAGCCGAGCAAGAACCATAGGTGCTCGATAAACCGGATATTTCCGGGATCGTATGCCAAGTGATCTTCCGTAATCCTTAAACCCTCGTCGAAGACCTCAAAAGCTTCGACGAGATTGTTCCGGACTGAAAGGACATACCCGTACTGCTTAAGCGCCTCCACGAGTTGCGCTTTAAAGAGGGCGTTCTCCACATCCATGCGCACCAGATCGCGGCCCATTGCGGCACTCTCCGCCAGCACCTTGGAGGAGCTCTCTGGCCCCTCTGTGCTCAGCAGGGCCATGCCCAACTGGTTCATCGCAGCAATGTATCCGCTGATCCAATCGGTATTGTTGGGTTCATGCTCAATAAGCTGCTGAAAGGCATCCACTCGTTTTCGGAAGTGTTTGATCGCTTCATCTGCATCTCCACCGAAATAGGCGATGTTACCCAGTTGGCCGTATGCTCGCGCGCGGACCATGAGAATCCGCCGATCCCAAATCTTGCGGTGATCGAGATCGTCCAAAATCGCAAACGCCTCGCCGTAATAGTCGCGACTCGATTGGTGGCCACCGTTTCCGACTCCGATGACGCTCGACGCACTGCCGACGAGGTGGTCGGCGAACAGCAATGCGTAGTCGATGTTCTCCGGTTCAGCCTTATGGAGCTCTTCCGACATCTGTAATGCATCAGCATGGTTCTTCATCCCTAACTCATACTGTCGATCGTTGACGTAATAATCGCCCATGCGCCTGGTGAGATGCGCGCTTACAGACAGCCACACGAGAGAGTCTGGTTTTCGTTCGCGCCATGCTTCTTGGATTCGAACGGCCTCGACGAGGCGGTCGTGGGCGACGTCGCTTAATCCGACTGTGAAGTAGATATCTGCCAGCGACTCCAGAGCGCGCGCTCGGCCCAGGGCCACTTCTTCGTCCTCGACTTGCTCCACAGAGAGCTCATCGAAAATCTCGTTCGCCCGGGAGAGAATGGACTGCACATCATTCGCTTTGGTCCCTGCAAGGGGGCGCAGGCTCCGTGCGAGGTCCAGCACCATCACGTTCGCAGCTCGAAGTGCTTGGTCGCGCGAAGTCTCCGCTTTCTTGCGGAGACGATCCGATTCGAAGAGATACCATCCGCCGCTAACGACGAACGCCAGCAGCAGGACACCGGCAATGATTCGCCGCTTAAAGACTCTCCGCTTGCGAATGCTCGCGAGCCGAACGTGAACCTCCCCGGAGAGCCGCTTCGCCTCTTCGTTTCCAGACCATTGCGAAATTGATTCATCCAGAGGCGCCAGGGATCTCAGGAGCCTCTCTTGAGAAGCCGACTTAACTTCCCCAATGAGCTTTCCGGCTTCCTCGCATAAGCGGATGGATTCCCTACGCTTCCTGTTGCCGCTGAGATACTCTTGCAATGCGTTGACGAACTCCATAGCGGAAGGTTGCCGATCCGCCGGGTCAGTTCTGAGGGCGCGGCGAGCGATCTCTTCCAATTCCGCTGGGAATTCTCTGCTTCCCGCCCGTTCGCCGACAGGTTTAACGATGCCTTCACATGCGTGGTAATAGGAGGCTTGGCTCGTACGTGCAGCGTGAGGCGGGTAGCCGGTCAGGAGCTGATAGAGCGTTCCGCCCAAGAGATAGATGTCAGTCCACGGCCCGACTCCCTCGGCGTGTTTGAGCGTTTGCTCAGGTGCCATGTAGGCTGCGGTGCCTGCGGGATTTGAGGCTTCGGGGAGGATCGGGATGTTCGCCGAACCCGGCAGAGGAGTGTCGGTGATGGTGAACAAGTCAGCGTCGTAAAGCGCCGCCAGCCCCCAGTCCATCAATAGGACTTCGCCGAACTCACCCACCATGACTTGGCCCGGCTTCAGGTCGCGGTGGATCACTCCCTTGGAATGGGCGAAGGCCACGGCCTGACCCACGCTGATGAGAATCGGGATGTGCTTCGCCAGAAACTCAGGGACGTAAAATCATTCTGGATGATCGTCGACCAAGCCGAGCCGTTCACCAACTTCATCGCGATTGATGGTGACCGTTCGGCACTGCCGATCAACTCGTGGACGGGAACGATATTCGGGTGTTCCAAGGAAGCTGTGATGACAGCTTCCTGACAAAGTGCCGTGTGTAGCGCCTTGATCTGCTGGTCGCCTGCGCCGCTCCCCTCTTCCACGAAACACCGTTTCACCCGCTTGAGCGCGACGGGGCGTTTGAGCGAAATCTGAATCGCCTGCCAGATTTCTCCGTGCCCGCCCTCGGCCACTTTGAACTGGGGCTGAAACGCCTGTTCCGGCGCGGCGGGGGAGTGGATCTCTTCGGAGTAACTCTTCGGAAGATAATGGCCCGGACGCGTTTCCGCCTCGGTGGCACCTAACTCCAGAAATCCATTGAAGGACAGAGATGGATTGTATGTTTCCTCTGGGGACTCGGGGAGGCCAGCGGGGACGTCTTTGTCGAACTCGGCAGCTTCGGTGTCTTTCTCTTCCATCGTCAGAGAATCACAATCTCGCGTCTGTCAGGCAACGGGAGTTTCGACCGGAGGGAAGCAGAAATTAGCGATGGACGGTCCATTTCGAGGATGTGGGGCGCCGCACTGCGGTTCGTCGGGCGTGGTCGAAATTTTCCGTTGCCTGCCACGGACTTTGTGAAAAGTATCACAGGCTCTTGGGGCGATGTGGTTCTGCGGGCTTTCCCCAGCCCTTGCGTGTAACAGACTGGATTTGCAGCGCCCGCTGTTCCGAATCCTTTTGAGACGGAAATTCGATTACCTATGGCAGATCAAAGCGTACACCCCGCCCTCCCACCAAGCGATGATGACGTCCAACTCGTCATTGATGGTCAGGAGATTACCGCAAAGAAGGGCGAGACGATTCTCACCGTGGCGGCTCGCCACGGGATCTACGTCCCTCACTATTGCTGGCATCCATCACTTTCAGTCGCGGGAAACTGTCGCCTGTGCCTCGTCGAAGTCCACATGCCCAACCCGCGCGAAGACAACAAGCTGATGCCCATGCCGAAGCCGGTCATCGGATGCCAGACACCAGTCGCGCCGGGAATGCACGTCTTTACCCAGTCGGAAACGTCCAAGGAATGTCAGGACGAGATGATGGAGTTCCTTCTGGCGAACCACCCACTCGACTGCCCGATCTGCGATCGCGGCGGCGAGTGTATGCTCCAGCGGTACAGTATGGAGTACGGTCAGGGCCACGCCCGCATGACCGACCAAAAGCGTCGATTCAAGAAGCCCCAGTTCGACCCGTTGATCGATATCGAGCGTAATCGCTGCATCATGTGCACGCGCTGCGTTCGCTTCTGCGACGAGGTTGCAGGGGAGCACGTCATGGGCGTTTTTGCTCGTGGCGAGATGAACTATATCGGCACCTTCGGCCACGGCCCGGTCTCGAACATACTCAGCGGTAACGTCATCGATATCTGCCCGGTCGGCTGCTTGACCTCCAAGCCTTTCCGTTTCAAGGCGCGGCCTTGGGAGCTTCTCCAAACACAGTCGACCAGCATCTGGGACGCCTCCGGCGCGAAGGTGACTTATTGGACGCGCAATGCCGCGCTCTATCGTACGACGCCTCCGTCGCGTAAGTACCACGATCGCTACACGGTCAACGAAGACACTGAAGAATTCATCGACAACATCACGCGTTTCGGCAGCGACTTCGCCGCCCACGAAAATCGCTGGGACGAGTCGCGCGTTCGATTCGGACAGGCGCTCATGCCAGCGGCCTTCACTGAAGCTGTTCGCCAGGCCGCGCAAGGGTTTGTGGAAGCCAAGAAGGAGCACGGCGCGGAGAGCATCGCCACCCTCGTCAGCCCCCGCTCTACGATGGAAGAGGGCTACCTCGCAGCGAAGTTCGCGCGCACAGTGCTCGAAAACGACAACGTCGATTGGCGCATGAGCTTCAAGTCAGCTGAAGCATGCGACGCGGCAACACTCGCGTTCGAGCATGCCGACGGAGATCTGGAAAACGGCTTCGATGCTGTTGTCCTGATTAATGGCGATTACCTGCACACCGCACCTGTTTTTGCCATGCGCGTCAAAGAGTTCGCCCGCCTTCGCGGAAAGCCCGTCGTTCAAATCGGGCATCACCATGACAGCTACTTCAGCGAGCACTCGCTCCAGCTTTCTTGTGCTCCCGGAGCAACCGCAGGGGCGCTCAAGGCCCTCGGCGCATACCTGTCTTCGAACAAGCCGACTGATGCCGAGAAGCACGAAGTTCGGACAGCCTTCTCGATCAATGATGAGCAACTCGATGCGCTGGGTTCGTTGCTGAAGGGAGATTTCTCCAAGGCATTGGTCATTCAGAGTCTTGAAGACATGAACGGTGCGCTCCTCCCCGCAGAAGTTCCCGCCGCCTTGCACTTCAAGCAGACCCTCGGCGCCAATTGGAAGTACATCCCGGTCGTCAGCGACCGAAACGCCTTCGGCCTCTTCGCCGTCGGCGCGCAACCCGGACGCCTCCCCGCGGAAGAGTCAAAGGTCAGCGAGGCGTGGCAGCATGAAGGCGCGATTTCCTCAGGCGGAAAGCGTGCAGGGGATCTCGTCAGTGACATCGAGTCCGGCGCGGTCAAAGCGCTGTTCTGCCTTGGGGCGGATGTTCTCTATCAGTACCCGGATCACGAGCGTCTTCTCGCAGCACTGGACAAGCTGGAGTTCTTCGTCGTTTACGACCTGTTCAAGTCCCCGATTACGGAAAAAGCACATGTCTTCCTCGCTGCGGCCTCGCACCTTGAGCGCGACGGAACGATGGTCGATGTCGAAGGCAACCTCGCGCGCCTCACCGATACGGAAGGCCTCACCGGCGGTGCGCGCCCTGCATGGGAAGCGATCACCGGGCTGGCGACGCTCATGGGCGCAGAGAATTTCGTCTACGAGAGTGTGGAGGACGTCTTCAACGAGATGATGCCTTTGATCGCTCCCGATTGGAAGGGGAGCTTTGAAGCGCTGCTTCTACGCGGCCCCCGTAACGACTATAGCATCAGCGATCCCGGCGGCGCCCGCAAGCATTCGCCGGAGTACAACCCCGGTGACTATCGCGTCGACGGAGCGCATTTCCGTTGGGGCGGCGAAGCGGTCTCGGCCGACTCGATCCCTGCGAGTGAAGCTCCCAAGGCAGCGGAGGGCGAGTTCCTCATCACATGGGGCGAACACGTGCAGGGTGACGACTATCACCTCGCCCACGCATCGGCGAAGCACCTGCTCCAGCCGCAGCCCTATGCGGAGATCAATCCCGCTGACGCGCAACGGCTTGGGGTCGAAGACGGCCACTTCGGACTCATACATTTGAGCGGCGATCCGATGGAGGTCGTCCTGCGTGTTCGGACGGGGCCTGCGGCGGGTACACTT